>CAIJOU010000210.1 GCA_903822375.1 Candidatus Hydrogenedentota bacterium | reverse complement strand
GGGGTCGGTGTTTAAATACGTGTCAGTGGAGTTCCAAGGATCATAAACACTGGCGTCATCAAAGAGGACCCACGTCAGATGTTCTTGGCCCGTTTCCGGCGACACCGAGTACGTCGTTGTTTTGGGGAGCGGATAGTGGCGAACATCGGTAAGGGTGATACTGGCGGGCAGGTCCTTCGGCGGAGGGTTTGCATCGGCCGTTGTCCACACGCTGTTTGGGGCGATGAGCGGCAGTTCAATGCCAAAACCGCTCTTGTTCTGGGCGCCGCGCGCCTGAATCTTGGCGGTAATATCGATGTCCTTGACCCTGCCGGCATAGTCTGTGACGGTTGCAACCTGATAACGCAGCACGAGGTCGTTCAGGTCGTAGTCACCCCTGACGGGCCAGTAGTCCTCAAACGCGATCGTGGCCCATTTGTTCGTGCTGGGATAGACGTTTATGAACGCGCGTGTGACGTCGTTCGGGAAGTCGTCCAGATTGTCCCGCACGCTGTCCCCGTCGGAGTCAGTTCCCGGCGTCGGCACGACGTAATCCTCCTCCAGGTCAGCTGCTGCAGTGTTGGCGTTGCCGGCCGCGTCGACGCATACCCCGGCGGCCACGGAAACCCTAACCCAACCCGCCGCCGTTGGTGTCACGGTCCATGAATAGCTGTCGTCCACACCGGCAAAGCCGGAAAGCGTTCCATTATTGACCACAACATCGTTTCCGTCGAAGCCGGTCACTGCCCTGCTGAAAGTCGCCATAATGGTGAACGGGGCGGTGACAGTCAGCGGCGAATGCGTGGTCAGCATAAGCGACGGCGGTTGCACGGCCGTCACCGTCGCGGTGTCCGTCGCTGTCACGGCGGGACCGGTGGGCGGCGCGCCCGCCGCTGAAGCCGTATTGTCAAAGTATCCCGCGTCCACGTCGGCTTCGGTCACCGCGTGGCTCGCCGTGAACGTCGCGCTGTCCGTCGCGCCCGGGGCGAGCGAGGCAATGGGCCCGCCCGCCACCGTCGCCGACGGGTCCGTCAGCGTTACGTTCGTCAGTGCCACATTGCCCGTGTTCGCAACCGTGAACGTGTAGGTCAGGATGTCGCCTGCCGCCGTGTATTGGTCCTGATCGGCGGTCTTGACCAATCCGATCGACGGCGATTGCGCCACGGGCACGGTGATGACAGCGTTATCCAGCGTAACCGCGGCGGCCTGTGTCAACGCCCTGCCTTCCATCGTTGCGCGGGTGGTTAACGTTATTGACTCCTGTGCAAGTATGTTTCCCTTGAATATGGAGCTGGTTCCGAGGGTTGCCGATGAGCCGACCTGCCAGTAGATATTGGCAGCCTGGGCGCCGCCGCTCAGGAGGACTTGGGTACTGGACCCCGTGGTGAGGGTTGTGCCCATCTGGAAGACGAACAGCGCACCCACATCCCCCCGGGCATCGAGAGTCACGGTTCCCGCCGATAGCATGACCGAAGTCGCGTTTGTGTAGAGGCCAGGGTAAAGCACCAAGCCGGAGAGGTCTCCCGGCAAAGATATGGCGTCCGTTGAGCGGCCGGCGGCATCAGCAAAGGCGGCAGCCAAATCGAGTTTGGCCTGGCCCGCAGCAGAACCGACACCAGTGAACATTGCCCCGTTCAGTATTCCGGGGGGAAACCCAACGACAGCAGCGCCCGGACTCAGACCCAAGTCTCCGGTAACGATGCTGGGACCGGTGTTGGTGACCGTGGAACCTGCCAGAATCGCGAAGGTTCCGGCAGTTCCCAAGTCTATCGGGTTTTGGGCTTTCGCTGTCCCCGATTTCAGCGTGAAGGTGGCAGGGTTTTTCGCATTGAGCGGAACGCTTGTCGCGCTGACCGCAGAACCGGTGGACGCGACGGCGGGCAGGCAGTACCCGCCCAAAACCACAGTCAACGCTGCACAGAACACGGCCCCCACTCCCAATCGCAGCGCTCTCAGTGTCGGCATGGTCTGCACCCTTTCATGTTATTCGTTCCGTTGGCCCTACTATCTCACCATATGCCGGCAAACATTTGGCAAAGCACGGGTAAAGCTTCGGCAAAGAATTCGGCGGCATCTTCTTCCCGAAGACCCGACCGGCAGTCACCAGGGGGCGGGCAATGGGAACGTTGAACCGGGCGTCGAGGGCGGGCGCGCCGAGGGATAGGGCTACTGTCATAATCGGTCAGAAATAAATACTCAAATATCTGTTATACTTAACAAGTTAGAGCCAGAATCATGCTGATTTCTGGAGGCGAGTGCTTGATTCGCCCCGTTTTGGGCCATGGATGTGTTTTATAAGCCAGCGCCATCTCACCGGCGTCCGGAGAATTGGCGTCACTCCCCCGTCCCGGATGGCAGTCCCGATTCTCGTCCATCTTTCGAAACGCCGAGAAATATGGCCCGCGTGAACCGGGCATGCACAACAGAGGATGTTCGCCATGCAACCGACATCAAAAAGCGCCGGGTCCGGCCCGGCACGCACGGAGCAAGCAGGCACGCAGCCCCCGGATATCGCTTCCGCGTCCGTTCCCGACACACTTGCAGAACTCCACGTGAACCCCGATGCGGGGCTTACCCCCGCGGAGGTGGAGGTCCGCCGGAAGGAGCACGGCTACAACGAAGTGGCCGAAAAGAAGGTGCGCCCGGTGCTGATGTTTCTTGGCAAGTTCTGGGGCCTGTCGGCATGGATGCTTGAACTGATCATGGT
>CAIJOU010000209.1 GCA_903822375.1 Candidatus Hydrogenedentota bacterium | reverse complement strand
CGGCACCGGTCCGGCCACCGGTTACACTGCGGTGACTCTCAACGGCACCAATTTCAGTCCGGTGGGAACCACGCGCGTCACCTTCGGTGGCGTGGACGCCACCGACGTTCAGACGCCCGTCTCAAATTCAAAGATCACATGCCGTACCCCGATGCACGCCGCAGGCACGGTGGACATCGTGGTCATTAATGCCACGGGCGAAAGAGGTGCGCTCGCCAACGGCTTTGTCTACACCGCCGCCCCCCCGCCAAACCCGGCGACTATTACGCCCAATAGCGGTCTGTCCACGGGCGGTGCCCTTGTGACGATCAACGGAACGGGATTCACGCAGTCGGGCAAAACCCGGGTGCTTTTCGGGGGCGCCGACGCCGAAAATGTCCAGGTACTCGATGGCGGTTACGGCGGCCTGTACATCACTTGCAGTGCACCGGCTCACGCTGCGGGTCTCGTCGATGTCATGGTCATAAACCTCGATGGGCAAAGTGCCACACGCAGCAACTGGTTCGTCTATGCGGCCGCGCCCCCCCCGAATCCCACTTCGGTTTATCGCCAGGGGGGTACGACCATGGGTGGCTCAAGAGTAACCATTGGCGGGACAGGATTCGGTCCCTGCGGTCCGGTCTCGGTGACCTTTGACGGCGTCCAGGCCACGGAAGTCCAAGTTGTCAATTCAAGTACTATCACCTGCCGCACACCCGCGCATGCCGAGGGCGGGGCAGTGGTTACGGTCACCAACGGTGACGGCCAAAGCGGAACCCTTCCGGCACCGTTCCTCTACCTGTCGCCATTTATCATGGACATGGATCCGCATTTTGCGCCGGCCACCGGCGGCTCAGTCGTCACCATTTCCGGCTATGGCTTCGCGCTTTCCGGGTCGCGGGTTTTATTTGGCGATGCGGACGCCACTGGAGTTGTTGCGACCGATGACACGATAAACTGCATTTCACCGCCTCATGCCCCGGGTAACGTGGATGTCACGATTGTCAACCCTGACGGATTGTCATACACGCGGTCCGGCCTCTTCACCTATGGGCCATCTGGCGATACTGTTATACGTGTCGATGCGGATAACCATTCAGGAATCGAGGACGGAGCCACTTGGGCGACAGCGTTCACGACCATTCAAGCAGGCATCACAGCCAGTATTGCCTCGGGCCGAATGGGTGAAATCTGGGTGGCCGACGGCACCTATACGGCTGACATACCCGGAACAGTGGTCGTCGCCATGCAGCCCTACGTCGACGTTTACGGGGGCTTCGCCGGCGTCGAAACTCGGCGTGACCAGCGGGATTTCAGAACGCACTCCTGTTTCATCGACGGATTGGAGACTAGCGCCTGCATCTACGGTGCCGACATGGCCCGCCTGGACGGCTTCACCGTAACCGGGGGCAACGGGCCACTGCGTCTCGACACATCGAGTTACTGGCTGAATATTGTCGCGGGCTCTTTGGCGGGGGGGGATACCACTGCTGACATCTCACACATGGTCGCCGTGGACAACTCAGGGGTCTACCTGTGCTGCCTGGCCAACTGCTCCTTTACGGGCAATGACACTTGGT
>CAIJOU010000208.1 GCA_903822375.1 Candidatus Hydrogenedentota bacterium | reverse complement strand
TTGTGCTTGGCCATCGTTTAGCTCCTTTCTGTTCTTGGCTACTCTCAAACCACCAAGATCTGAGCAAACGATGGCCCCTTTTTGCAAAGGGCTTTTTACAGAAGCCTTTTTACACGATCGTGGATTCGACGGGTGCGCTGGTTGGCCAATACGCGAAAATGTGTCTCACCTACGGCGACGCGGAACAGTTTGCCCCGGGGACGTTTCCGCTTGTTCACGAGGTCAACGGCATACGATGGGGCACGTTAATCTGCAATGACCTCTGGGTAACCCCCGGTTATTCGGATGGTCCCAATCCGCACCTGACGCTGAAGGCCGCCAAAGCGGGCGCGCAGGTCATCTTTCATTCCGTGAACAGCGGAACGGACCAGAAATTCCGCGCCTATCACGAATCCCATTTGAGCCTGTGTTCGGCCGAGGCAAAGTGTCCGATTATTGTGGTCAATGCCGCGCACCGGACGCCCGTCAACTGCGCCTCCGGTATTGTCAGTGGTTTCGAATATGTTGTTTCGCTTCCACGCGAAGGCGAGGTAATTCGCACGGTTGAATTCAAGCCCGCAAAAGGCATCGCGCCAGGAAAATGACCGATGGCGGCCCATGGGTCTGGCCGTGTCACCGCGCCGTGGGCGTGGTGTCCTGTCGGGCCAATGCAAGGAATTCCGCGGTCGTCAGGACGTAATCGTAACCGGTCTCCTGAATGTCCTTCTCCCGGGACGATTCGCGCGCGTTGTTGGTGGCGTCCTTGACGCACAGCGTCACATAACCAAGGCGTTTGGCGGACTGGGCCGTCCTCCCCAGGCAGGCACCCGTGTGTCCGCCGACGAACACGAGGTGTTTGATTTCAAGATTGCGCAGAACGAAGTCGATACTGCAGGAGCGGAATGCGTCCTGCGCGGTCTTTGCCAGAACATAATCCCCCTTCCCCAACACTTTGGCCACCTGTGAACCCGGCTGCAGGGAGTTTCCGCTCCACCTGGTAAAATCCATGCCGTGTTCGGCGATCATGGCTTTGCGGATGTCCGGGTCAAGGTCCATTCCGTCCTCAAGAGAGTAACCCCAATGAATGAATATCAGCGGCAGGCCGCGCTTCCTGCAGGCGTCGGTGACTTTCACGGCATTGGGCAGGGCAACGTTCCACGCGAACTCGTTTGCGGCGTTGACGTCCTCGGCGGAGAATCCGGCCCGCTTCCATTCTTTGGGCACCTGGCTTTCCGCAAGCGGCTCCGGGCGGGTTCCCTCCTGGAGGTCCACGGACACAAACGCGCAATGCTCAAAGAATGACGCGTCCGGTGCGGCTTTCCCCCGGATTAACCCTTCGTCCGGGCGGGTCGTGTGGCAACCCACAGAAAACGCGGCCACGCACATACTCAGGCATATCGCGAAACGCATTCGTGTTCCCTTTGTGGTTGTTTAATTCTGGGGGATTCTGTGGGATTGCCCTGTGCTTTCCGAAAACTCATCCACGCTTATTGCCGGTCATTCCGAAAGCATAGCCTACCCCTTTACGGAATCCAACATCCTGCCTTTTTGGGCAAGGGTGAGCCGGCCGCGCGGACGGCAGTTTTCCGCGGGAAACCAAGATGCGCTTCCCGCCCCGCATCGGTTGGGAACGCACCCGCCCTGTGGTTCCTCCACTACGTCACATGAGGCCTAACCCCGCCATGACACCTCGTACCACGCGACTCATCCCCATTGGAAGGCAGTAGTGGGGCGCGTCGTCAAACTATTTCGCAGTTTGTCCCGACCTTAGACTGACTTACAGCGACCGAACTTACCTTCGCTGGTCGCGCCTGTCCATGTCATTGCCGACAACCGCGCCGGTTCCGGCGCCAACCGCGCCGCCGATCACGGCGCCAGCGCCGGTGCTGCCCAGTTGGTGGCCCACAATGGCACCCGTACCGGCACCAACAGCGCCACCCACCAAAGCGCCGGTTCCCGCCTGTGTCGCGCAACCACCCAACAGGAGGGCTGCAGCCACGACCACTGTCATGCCAAAAGCAAACATAAACCGTTTCATGGTGTTGTCTCCGTTTTTGCTAATGCTTGTTTCTGTCTTCCTATAACAAATATACCTGCCCAAAATGACCTTTCGGCAGGCATTCGGTAAAGATTTGGCAAACTCTTTGCGCCTCGCATGAAAGGATTCCTCCCCGGCCCGCACGGAGACATAGGAAGCGGCTGACGCCGCAGCCGTGGTGGCGGAGCGGGCCGCCGAATCGATTCGGGCAGGCGATCTCTCCATCGATACCCCAGATCCGAACGGTCGGACCTTTCCCGCACGCCCCTGCCGCAACCATGCCAACGCTTGGGTGTTGCGCGACATCCCCGAACGCCCCGCCGCACGCACGGGGCTTGCTTCTCTGCCGGGCAAGGCCCCGGCCTGACCCATTCCGTATTCTGAAACCTGATGATTGCAATTTCCGCAGTTGTTTGCGGTTCCCGCGAACACGCAGTAGGATAGGACATTCGTGCACAGAGCGAGGCAGAGACCGGCACGCAAATCTATCGCCGCCGTGCGCGCAAGGAAGAGATCTCAATAAGGAGTGACCGACATGGCAAGCCGCTGGGTCCGCGTGGATCGCATCATGAGAGCCGGCCACTTGTACACGGGCCTGTTTCTCGTGCCGTGGATGGTGGTCTACGCCGTGAGCGCCTTCTTCCTGAATCATGACACCTGGTTTGCAGATTCAAAGCCCGTCTGGGCGGACCAGGTCGATATGACGTTCGTTCCCGACGGCACGTTTCCGGCCGACTCCGAAGCACGGGCCCGGGCCATCATGAACCACCTCAATCTGGATGGGCCTCACAGGATCACCCAGGACGACGAGAAACAACTGGTCATTTACCGCTCCTGCGCCACGGGCCTTTACCAGATCACCTGGCTTCGCCAGGAGTCACGACTGGTGGTGCGCAGGCAGCAGCCCTGCACTGCCTATTCGTTCGTCAACGCGCTGCATTTCCAGCACGGCTACACCCAGCCGTACTCGGCCTATCCGTCTTCGGGGATTTGGGCCCTGACCGTTGACGTGGTCACTGCCTCGACGGTCTTCTGGGTGATTTCCGGAATCTATATTTGGGCCCGAAGGCCGCGCAAGCGCCTGCTCGGGGCCGTTTGTCTGGCCTCGGGATGCCTTCTATTTGCATTCCTTGTGTTTTCGCTGTCCCGGTGAACACCCATCAACTCCTGACTCCCCGGTTCGGGACTGTGCGTTGATCCCGCCGGAATTGTTGATGCAGAAGGCACCCCAACCGCGCAAGGGCCGGGGACATTCCCTCACCATACACGGTACAGGAACGGCCTTGACGCTGCCGGCGGGCCCGAATGGCAACCGCGATGCCGTTCGGTCGGGCGCCGCAACACCGCGACGGGTCTTCCCTTACCCGCCCCACTAGCGTATACTGGCTTTAGGAACGCAGGAGACGCAAAGCATTAACCACCCGGCTCTCCCCTCCCGAGGTTGACTTATTGAGTATTGACACGCCCATGAAAACCGCCGAGTCCATTCTGAATACACTTCATCAGCCTGTGCTGGTCCTGGACGGGATGCTGCGGCCACGGATTGCCAATCCCGCGCTATACCAGGCGCTTGAGTGCGCGCCGACCAATTCAGGGGAAGATTTTATTGAGGCGTTTGTCTCGGGGGAAGTCTGCTCGCCGCCATTGAGGGAAATTCTTGAACCGATTACCAGGAGCGGGGACAAGGTGGAGGGGGCCGAAACCCTGTGCACGCTGCGGGCGGGCAGGCGCATCCTTTTCATGGTGAACGCGCAGCGGATTCGCTCGGCCGGACTGCCCGAGATGATCCTTGTGGAACCGCGGGACATCACCAAGAAAAGGGAGGCTGAACTGCGCATCCAGGCTTTGAACGAAGCGCTGGAAGCGCATGCGGCCACCGTGGAGGCGGTGAACAAGGAGCTTGAGTCTTACAGCCATTCCGTGTCGCACGACCTCCGCACGCCCCTGCGTTTTGTGAACAGGATCGCGCATTTGCTGCTTCATGAGCCCGGGGCGCAGCTTTCCAAGAATGCCGCGGAGCAGGTGAACATGATCCTGCAGGCCACGGGCGAAATGGCGCAACTGATCGAGAGACTGCTCGTGTTCTCCGAGGCAAGCCGCGTGGCGCTGAAAAAACGCCGCATGGACCTGCGCAGGCTGTTTCAGGAAGTGGTGAAGGAACTGCAGCACGCGCAGGAAGGCTTCGTGGTTGAGATTATCCTGGAAGACCTGACCCCGTGCCAGGGTGACCGGACACTCCTGAAGGAGGTCGTGGCAAACCTGCTGACCAATGCCCTCAAG
>CAIJOU010000207.1 GCA_903822375.1 Candidatus Hydrogenedentota bacterium | reverse complement strand
CCATACTCATCAGTGGAAAACCTTTCGACCCCCTGTGGAAAACTCAACCACAATGTGCTCCAATCTTGGGACAAAAAACTTGATTTCGGAACACACTATCTTCGGTCACCTCCGGCTATTCATATTCTTCCCCTCCGGGGAAGGAAGGCACGGCCCGACAATGTCGGTTCACCCGGTTGGTGCTTGAGACGTTTCGACTTAACCTTGTCTTTTACCGGCACCGTTCCCTCCGTGTTTGCGTGCGGACGGGCGCGGAAGCCGTGGGCCGGCCTCCGCGCCCGTCCAACGGAAGAGTGTTACCCGCCCGACTGGACGGCCCGATAGGCGTCTATCCGCTGCGCCCAGGTGGTCGTGAGGCTGAGGGCGGCGCTGGACCGGGGGCTCGTGGCGGGTGCGGTGTTGAAATGCGCGCGTTCGTTGTCCGGCAGGGCGCGGTAGCTGATGTCGGGAATGATGGTCTTGGCGGCCTTGGCCGTGCCTGCACCGTTGCGGCGTATGGAGCGGCCTTCGGAAATCACGGCCGTGTTTTCCGGCTTGCCCGCCGCTTTGCCGACAAGGTCGTTCGGGTCCGTGCCGTAGGTGTAGAGCACCACCGGACCGTCCGCGCCGGTGCCGAGACCGACCTCGTCCAGGTATACATCATTGCCTTCACGGTAGTAGGTCATGGCGTCAAGCCAGTCGTAGTCCAGGCCGGTCTTGTAATCGTAGGCGCCGAGCACGCGGCCTTCGGAGAAGCCGTCGTTGTACCCGTCCGTGAAGCCGCCGTCAAGATACTCCAGGTGCTCGTCATTGGCAAGGAAGTCGGCCCAGTCGGGCCAGAAGGCAAGGTCGTATCCCTCGCTGAAACCGATGGTGAACGCATAGTCGTATTCGACGAAATAGCCGTCGTTGTAGGCATACCAGACACCGTCCCAGTAGCCTGCATCATAGGCGGGGGAGGTCAGGTAGGGGATGTCGCCGCCGCTGTAGAGTATGGGGCCCGCGTCCACCGTGCCATAACTCTCGTCGAAGCCGCGCCAGTACTCGTCGTCGACCAGAAAGCCGTCCGAGAATCCCCGGTCGTAGTCGGCCTGTTTCCAGTCGCCGCCGTTTCCGGTCTGGGTGCCCCGGTCTTGTACGGTCGGCGTGGCGGGGCATCCGGACAGGAACAACAGCCCGCTTGCGGCCAGCGCAAGCAGGGAGATCGATGCGGCAGTGCGGTTCATGGGACACCTCCGGTCATTCGGGCCTTCGCCCGGCGGGTATGCGTGGATTCCTGTGAATCGCGGCGGGGAGCGTCCCCGCCGCAAAAAGCCATGGAAAGTTCAACTGGCTGCCCAATGCGACGGCATGCGGTCAGCGGCCGCGTATTCCGCCGCGTGAGTTCGATGAACTGCCGGAAGAACTGTTCGAGTCCGCGGAGTTGGAGCGTGAGGAAATGGACGGCGCAGAAACACGCGGCGCCTCAAAGTGGGGCTGCGGCGCCTCAAAGTGCGGCTGTTGCACCGGCGCGCTGCGCTCAATGCGGGGTTGCTGGGCTTCGAAGTGCGGCTGTGGCGCTTCAAAGCGGGGCTGCGGTGTTTCAACGCGCGGCTGCGGCGCCGGCGCGTTGCGTTCGAAACGGGGTTGCGCCGTTTCAAGGTGCGGCTGAGAAACGGACGGTTCGGAATGCTGGACCATGGGCGTCTGCGCCTCAATGCGCGGCGCGCTCTCCACGTGCGGCGAGAAGGTTTCACTGCGCGGCATGGACCTGTCCACATGGGATGACATGGCGCGCGGCGCAGGCACCCGCGATGCATCCGTGTCAAACGAAAGGGGGCGTGAACTGCGCGTCGTCGGGAACGTGGGTGCGTTGGACAGGTGTGAAGTCGGGTTCGCATTTGTCCCTGAATCATTGTGCAGCCCGTTGAAGGTGGTCGATGACGCGCCCGGTGCCGTCCGCACGAAGCCCCGCACGGGCGTCTTTTCCGGTGCCGACTGGAAGCGTGTCGGGCCGCCGGGAACCGGGGTGCCGGGGTCTATGTCGCGCAGCGTCGCACGGCCCGACGCGGTGCCGCGCAAAGCCGTGGTGGACGGTGCGACGCGCAGGGCGCGGTCATTTCCGGCCCCGCTGTTCACATTCATGCCGTCGGGTGCGCCGCCCATGGGGTGTGCTTCGCCGCCGACGGGCATCCTGCCCTCACCGCGGAGCGTGGGCACATCATTCCGGGGGCCCGCGTTGGAGCGTATCAGGCGGTCCGTCTGGACGCCGGTCGCGCCGGCGCGGTTTGTCAATGTGGGTATTCCGTTGTCCCTGAACGTGCGCAGTTCCCTTCCGCCCGCGCCGCGGCGCATCTCGGCGAGTCCCGGAGCCGAGTCCGGCTGCAATGCCGGGATGTTTTCAAGGCGCACACTGCGCAACGCGGCGCCGCGCCCGGCGGCGGAACGTTCCATGCGCCCGCCGGTGTGTTCCACCGGGGCAAAATGCTCGCGGCCCATGTGCGCTTCCAGTGCGTGCACGCGCTCACCGGGGGCCGGCCCGTCATGCGGTGCGGCAAGGCCGCGGATGCTGCGGGGCGGATTGTAGTTGCGCTCGTGGAACACATGGTCGTCAAAGGGGTGCGGATGCGGACGCCCGTGATGGTTGTCGCCGTAGATGTTCCACACGTTAATCTGCGCGACCGGCAGGGTGCATATCGTGTCGGCAAACATGGGCGTGCAGGGCGAAATCGGCGCCCAGCCCGTGGTCACGTAGCTCATGGGCATCCAGCTCGTGCTGGATATGCAGAAGTCCACGCCGCCAAGGCCGAAATGGGCGGACTCGGTGATCATCACCGGCCGGTTGTCCCAGCCCATCGGCGCCCACATCAGGTAGTCACCCGCGCAAACCGTTGTCGCCCAGGCCGGGCTCCAGACCGGGTCATAGGACCAGACCCAGCCGTAGGCCGCCGCATGGGACCAGCGGCCGTAGTGCGAGGTGACGTAGCAGAAAGGATAGGCGCCGACCCAGACATTGCCCACCGAGGGGCAGTAGTTCCAGCAGCCGTAGCGGTAAGGCACATAGTCCGCCACCACCGTCGGCCGCCAGCAGGGCCGGTTGTCCACATAAACCCATTCGCCGTAGGAGCCCAGGTCCGACACGCCCTCCACGGGCCCCGTGATCACCACCTCTTTGGGAAGGGTTTTGTAGCCGTTCGCCAGCACGGTGGCGCGGTCATTGTTCCACTGGTCGAAAGAATCGGCTTCGGCGCGGTCAAAGCCCACGGGGTCCGACGGCAGGAAGCCCGGGTCCACCCACAGGCGCTGCGTGTCCGAAAGGCGCACCGGCGCGCCCGCGTCGGTCCGCACTTCCGCGCCGCCCCAGCGCACGCTGACCGTGGCGCCGCCCTTCTCGTCAATGTCCACCCGGACGCAGGAGTCTATCGCCACATCCACCTGGCAGGACGGCGTGGTCAGGATGAAACTGCCCTGGCTCCGGCTGATCCGCTGCACGTAAAACGAACCCACCCAGCCGCGGACGTCGGCCGTGGGCGGCAGGGCCTTCAGTTCCGCCTTGCTTCCGTCGGCCAGTCGCAGGAACGAACCGCCCGCCAGTTCCACTTCGGACAAACCGCCCTGGTCCACCCAGAGCGCATCGCCCGGCATCAGCAGGGTGTTAAGCGTCGCCCGTTCCCAGTCGTTGTCGGTCGTGCCCTTCACCAGCATGCCTTTTGTGTCATAACTGACCCGGCCGTGCAGTTGCAGTTCCTGCGCGCCCGCCGAAATCGCGGCCAGCACCAGCACCGTCACCGCCGTCAAGCACCGCGTGTACCCTACCGTTTTCATGGCTTTCATCTCCTTTGACGCACTTTCGCGCACATTCAACCAGACGAATTCCCGGGCGCTTCATTCAAAAGCGCCGCGGCCCGGCAAAGCGCGCCGGAAAAACCCGTGGCGCGATGCGCTATATTGTGTTTCGCCCGCCGGATATGCCAACATCCGGCACTATATATTGATTGCGCCCTATACAGCCTTGTGCTAAAATGCGCTACGGAGGTGTCATTCGTGCGATTCGGAAAACGTGACAAAACGTGGGCCGCCATGGGGCGCCGCCTCTTCGGAGACGCGACCGGGCCGACCCAGGACGGGGCGAACCATTCTGCCCCGCCACCGCACCATGACGAAAACCCGCTGGAACCAGCACCGGAGAAACAGGCCATGGCCGCTCCCGAATCCCGAGACAACCCGGTGACCCAAACCGACCCAACCCAGAGCCTCTTCTCCGCCCTGGGCCGGTTCTGCCGGCATTTCACGCGGGCGCAAAGCATTCCCAACGGTCCCTGGCCGGACGACTGCATGCAGGAGCTGACCGCCTCGCTCAAGGTCTGTCTGGATCAGAATTGGACCAGCCTGCAGCGGGCGCTGATCGACACGGCGCGCGTGCTGTCCAGCTATGACCGCGCGGGCCGCGCCGCGGAATGCCTGCCTTTCCTCCACAAGTCGCACGACATTCTGTCGCTCATGGTGGGCGACCTGATCCTTGACCGCATCACCGATCTGGGCCGTTACGGCTGGCCCGATCACTATGCGCGCGCCATTGCCACGCTCAAAGACCGCGGCATTGAGCTTATCGAAGACGACACGGCCGAATCCGTTGCGCCGGGTGATGAACCCGCGCCTTACACGGAAGCGGGGCCGGACCCCGCAATTCACGAACCGGTCACCGCCTTTGACGAACTGCCGCCGGAATCCCCCGCCGGCACCGTGGCGGAGGTGCCCGAAATGCCCCTGCCGGAAGAGCCCGAACTCTCGGTGGAACCCAAAGCCGGGGAGGAGGAAAGCGTGGCGGATACGGTGGAAACGGAAGATGCGGCGGAACCGGAGCAGGAAGTCCCGGTGACCGCGGAAGAGCCCCCGGCGTCCCAGGACGCCGCTGAAACAGAATTCGAAGCCCAAGCTGAATCTGAACCCGAATCTGAGCCCGAAGCGCCCACCGGGGAACCGCCCGCTTCAGCGCCGGCCCAGGCACAGGCCGTCGAGGAGACCGTGGAGGCGCTCAACGTCGCCATGCAGCAGGCGATTATGGCGGGCGATGTGGCCCAGGCCAAGACGCTGGCCATCCGACTGGCCGCCTCGCT
>CAIJOU010000206.1 GCA_903822375.1 Candidatus Hydrogenedentota bacterium | reverse complement strand
GCGCCTTCAGGGGGCTGCCTTCCGATCACCGGGTACCTGGTGACCTCAGCACCTCCGGGCGCCATCACGCCCTCCGAGGCGCTGGCCAGCCCGATCACAGTGACGGGACTGGGCAACTGCACGGACTATACCTTCACGGTGACGGCTATCAACTCGACCGGCAACAGTCCCGCATCGGTGGCATCGAACACCGTGACCCCGGCGGCCCTGCCGGGTGCGCCCACCAGCGTGACGGCGGTGGCCGGCAATAGGGCTGCGACCGTGACCTTCACGGCGCCGGTCGGTAGCTGCGGAATCACCAAGTACACCGTGATTCCGAGCGTTCCCGCCATCCCGCCCGTGTCGGGCGCTGGAAGCCCGATTACAGTTAACGGGCTGACAAACGGCACTTTGTACAGCTTCACCGTGACGGCAACGAACGGGACCGGAACCGGCCCCGCCGGCGGGCCGTCGAATGCCGTGACACCGATTGCTGCACCCATCACCGGAACCATCCTGATCAACAACAACGCGACGGCGACGAACAACGCCAGCGTTACGCTCTCGATGACATGGGCGGGTGGCAATGGAACCGGTGTCACAAGCATGCGGTTCAGCGACAACGGCTCGAACTGGACGCTGTGGCAGGGCGTGGCGGCAAGCGCCGCCCACAGCCTGGTGACGCCGGACGGCACCAGGACCGTACGGGTGCAGTTCCGCGACTCGACCGGTATCGTTTCCGCAGTGTTCAACGACGCCATTGTGCTGGACACCAAGGCGCCCATGGGCACGATCCTCATCAACAACAATGCGGCGACCACCGCAACGCTGGCAGTGACGCTGAACCTGACCTATACGGACGGCACCGGCGGTTCCGGTGTCAAGTACATGCGCTTCAGTGACAACGGTTCAACGTGGACGTTGTGGGAGGCGGTCAAGACCACCCGCGCCTACACCCTGCCCGCGGGCCTGGGAAATCACACCGTGCGGGTGCAATACCAGGATGCGGCGGGCAACACCTCCGCAACGTACAACGACTACATTAAGAAGATATAACGGAAGAAGTGTTCTGCGCGCCGGTCCCGGCGAAGTTCCCGGGGGGCGCGGCATGAGAGACAGGCACCAGCAACGCCGCCGCGGTCACGACGACCGCGGCGGCATATTGCGGGTTGACACGCGCCCAATGGTCGCGACCCGCGCAGAGATTCCCTCCGTTGTGACCTTCAGAAAGCGTTGAGACAATGCAAAGATTTGACTGGAACGACAGTTTCTCCGTCGGCGTAAAGGTGATTGATGAACAGCACAGGGTCTGGATAGACCAGCTCAACAGCCTGTCTGCGGCCATCGAATCGCACCAGGAGGCGCGGATTATTTCAAAGACTCTGAACTTCATGATAGACTACGTGGAATTCCACTTCTCCGCGGAAGAAAGTCTCATGGCATTGCAGAACTATCCCGCCCTCGCGCAGCACAAGCTGGCGCACGAGGCTTTCCGCAAAGTTCTGATGGATTTGATGGTGTTGGAGATTGAGGAAGACGGCGCTGTCAGCAAGATTGGCGACTCAATCAACAACTTCCAAATCTCCTGGCTGAAAGATCATATCCAGCAGACAGACAGACTGTTTGGCGCATACCTAAAAGAAAAAAATGTGGCGCTTTGCAATGAACCGTGCGCACTATAGCCGAGGGTGCCGTTCCGGCACATTGCCCTTCGGCAAGGTGCTGCGGCACGGGTTTCCGTATGGTCGGGAACCGGGGTGCCAAGCCGGCACGCGGCTCCTGGAACGAAGCTCATGCGAGCTAGAAGAGACTCCGCCGCGGTCCGCGCGGCGGGAACCACTGCGGCAGTCCGTAGGCTGCAAACGAGGGGTTACCCCCCAGGGAGACGAACGATGAAGAGGATGATGCTGGCGGCATTGGCGGTGGTACTCTGCGCGAGCTTTTCGGGTTGCCCGGCGAAAGGGGGCGGAACCCTGGCGGTTGCCGTGGCGCCTGATGGCGCGGTGGGCGACGGTGCCCGGTGGTCCCTGGACGGCGGCAGATGGAGGAGCAGCGGCCATTCCGTAAACGGTATTTCAGCGGGCAGGCACACGGTCTCATTCAAACCGATTGCGGGATGGGACGGGCCGGGAGACCAGGCCGTCACGTTCAAAGCGGGGGAGAACATAACCATCACCGGAACCTACGTCTCCCTTGCCAGGAAGGGCGCGCTGATCGTGACGATAGAGCCCAAGGCGGCCCGTGACGCCTATGCCCAGTGGCGCATGGATGACGGCGTCTGGCACCAGAGCGGCGAGACGCTGCTCGGGATACCCGTGGGCACGCATATTGTCTCCTTCAGTGAGGCGCTGGTCAGTCCGGGACTGGTCAAGCCCAACAACATCACCATCGACGTTTCCACGGATCCTACCGTCATGGTCGAGGGCGACTACACGCCCCTGTTGACGTCCGGCGAACTGGTTGTGTTTGGCTACAACGATCTGGGCATGCACTGCATGAACATGGACTTCTCCGAGTTCATGATCCTGCCGCCCTTCAACACGCTCCATGCGCTGGTCGTTGACCGGAGCGGTGCAAGACCCAGAATTGTCCAGGAGGGTGTTGAAATAAGCTACCGGATTCCGTCCAAGACCACTTCGGTGGACAAGACGAACTTCTGGGACTATGCCCAGCACCTGTTTGGCCTCGACGCGCCGCTTCCCCCCGATATGGGGCTTACGGGCAACGGGCTCACGGGGGTGATGACCTCCCTGGCCGCCGCGGGGCGCAGCGACTGGTCCGCGACCGGCATCCCGATCACGCCGCTGGCCGATGACATGACCAAAGCCCCGCTGGCGCTCGGGCTCATCACCGTGTCACGGGACGGCACGGATGTGGTGCAGACCCAGGCGGTGCTGCCGATATCCTGGGAACTTAGCTGCAACCTGTGCCACAACACGCCCGGCATGAGCGTGGCCCAGGATATTCTCGCCGCCCACGACCGACTGCACGGCACCAGCATCAGCTTTGCCTCGGCCAAACCGGTGGCCTGCGGCGCGTGCCATCCCCAGCCCGAACTGGGCTTTAAAGGTGACATGGGCATGGCCTCCCTGTCGTCCACCATGCACTCCGCGCACGCAAAACGGATGTGGCGCGTGGAGGGGCAACTGGAAAACGGCTGTTACGCCTGCCACCCCGGAGGGCAAACCCAGTGCCTCCGCGACGTGCACCGGGCCATCGGAATGATTTGCACCGATTGCCACGGTTCCATGGAGGCCGTGGGCAGTCCCGCCCGCATGCCCTGGCAGGACGAGCCGCGCTGCGGCGACTGCCACCAGCGGGACGGCTTCGCCTTTGAGCAGCCCGGCACGCTCTTCCGCGACTCCAAGGGCCATTACGGCGTTCATTGCTCCGCCTGCCACGGCAGCCCCCATGCCATCACGCCGACGGTCGGCCAGGAGGACAACGTGCAGGCCGTCGCCCTCCAGGGCCGCACCGGTCCCATCAGCAAGTGCGAGGTGTGCCATTCGGATTCGACCGCAGGGGCCGTCTTTGACCACCGCCTGATTCTCCCGCCGGGCTGACACCCCCGGGAAGAAGCGCAGGAGGGTCCGGAGACGATCCAATCACCGCAGCCAATCGGCAGCGCGAGGTAACGTCCATGAAACGGACAACGGCGACCAACGACCTTGATTTCGAACAGACGCTCCTGTTTCACGTGGAGCTGTGTTATTCGGTGGCGCTCGCGCTGACCCGCGACCCGGACCGCGCACTTGCGCTGGTGGGGGAAACACTGCAGTGGGCATGGCAGCGCGGTGAGAAAATGGCGGATACAGGCAGCCTGAAAATGTCGCTCTTGAGCGAACTGCGCGGACGTTACAGGCGCAACTGCCGGGCAGTGCGAAACCGACCGGCATCCGGCCGGAAGCCGCTTTAAAGGTTGGGCCTGTGAAAGGCTGCGCGCTGGAAACGGGGCAACCAGGTGGAATTCCACTTAGCGGATGAAGAGAGCCGTATGACGGCAAAGAACTATCCCGCGTTTGCCCGGCGCCAGTAGGCCTGGTCGGTCTGGAAGGGGTCGATGGCGCTGGTGGCGGCGTCGAAGTCCGCGGGCAGAACGCCGTATTTTTTCATTTCGCGGATGTATTGGCGGTTGGGCCGGAAACCCGGGGTGCCGAAGCGGGGCAGGGAGTCGCCTCGCGCCTTGCAGTCGGAGACGGCCGTAAGCAGACTCTTGTAGTCGGGGTCTTCCTTGTCCTTGAAGACATCGCCGCAGCTTCCAAAGCCGCCCGCCTCGCGCGCGAGCGGGCCGAGCAGCAGGGGGGAGTTTTCGGGATGGGAGAGGTTGAGCAGGATGTGGACGCTGAAGCGGGCGAGGGGATCGTCGGGTAGCACGACGCGCTCAAACTCGCCGGTGGGGCGGTTGGCGGCGCGGCGCCGTTCCTGGCGCTCGGGAACGAACGGAAGGGGGATGCGCGCGGCGTCGTTGGGATCGTCGATGCTGTGGCAGGCGGCGCAGCGGCGCTGTAAGACGGGCTTCTGTGAGGCAAACACCTGGTCCGCCTTGACGACCGTCTGTTCCCGGGCGTTTCTAAGGGCGGCGTAGGTGCCGGCATAGGTGGCGCCGCTCTCGATCCAGAGCCAGACCATGCGTGCTTCGCGGGGATCGAGGCGCACATCGTGATGGCTGCCGTCGACCTTGTTCATGAGCGCGCTGGCGGAGCTGCCGATGCTGCGCGGGGGCTGGTTGCCCAGTCCGTTGCGGCCGTCGGCAATCTGGCGGTGGGCGAAGAGCGCGTAGAAGCTGTGGGAGTACATGGGGCCGAGATCGCCCACGAGGGAGAGACGGCCTTCGCGGCGCGAGAAGTTGTGGCATTCGACGCAATGGCGGTCGAGGATGGGCTGGATGTCCCGGTTGAAGTCGGGCACGTCCGGGAAGCCGTCAAAGGGCGTGATGACGCTCGGCTCGCGGCCGGCGGCGAGCGAATTGCCGCGGCCGGAATTGGCGGGGGTGCGCAGGCGGCTTTCATGGCAGCCCACGCAGCTGAGCCGCTCGCCGGGAGCGAGGCTGACGAAGCTCTGCATGCGCTTGACGGAGCGGCCGTCTTTGTCGAGCGCGACGAAGAAGAAGGAGCGGTTCGCGGGAAGTTGGAAACGGGCGGAGCCGTCCTCCTCCACGGGCACGGTGCCCATGACACGCTCGAGCGTGAAGGTGCCCAGCCAGGACAGGAGATCGGGGCCGCCGCTGAAGTTGACTGGTTTGGGCAGCAGTTCGAGGATGAGCAGTTCCCTGATGTCGCCCCGGGCCACGCCCGCCATGTTGCGGCCGGCATAGACATCGGCAAGCAGGAGTTCGGCCATCGGTTGGTCTGTGCCCTGGCGCGCGGGAAAGACGCGCTCGCGCGGCCGGGGCAGGATGGGGCGCGGCTCGTGAATCGCACCGTCACCCGTGTACTCGAAAAGGACATCCGCATTGCCCGCGGCATCGAAGAGAAGGATTTGCTTGTCGCTCGCGGCAAGAAAACAGTCCGACGACAGCGGATAGGGGTCTTGGACGTGTTTTCCGAGAATGATCCGTGCGCCGGCGGAGTCGTCGGGGCCCCGCTCCGGGTCGACGATGGCCACGGGGCCGCGGTGTTCGTTGATGCCGTGTCCAGGGCTGAACGTGGACAGCACCTGGTACGTGCCGGGAATGGGCTTGGCATCGATCATGACGGTGCCGGGGTGCATGTTGCCGTAGAAGACCTGCTGGTTGGTGCCGTCGGGATTCATCGTCCAGAGGTGGTGAAATTCGACCTGGCTGCGGTCGACGTATTCCCAGCGCGTGTAGAGGACGCGCCCGTCGGGCATGACCCAGGGGGTGTTGTCCTGTTCGGTGTTGCCCGAGACGGGGTGGATATTAGACCCGTCCACACCGCACCTGTACATAGTCGCGACCTGGGTCATCCAGCAGTTGACCCAGCGGCTGCAGCGGGTGGACACGAAAAGGATGTCGCCGTCCGGCAAATAGACCGGTTCGATATCGTCAAAGGGTCCTGTCGTAATCGGCCGGAGGCCCGAACCGTCCGTGTTGATCTCGGTGAGATGATAGTAGTCCGTGCCCGCCTCGCGCAGGGAAAAGAGGATCTTCGTGCCGTCATAATGCACCTTCGGATCGCGGACCGAGCCGCCCCGGGCATCGAAAAGAACCACGGCGTTTCCCGAGCGGATGTCGAGCTTGTAGAGCTTCCCCACATCCGGTTTGCCGTTGCCGCTGTAGGCTTTGCTGTTCTCGTCATCGCAGTAGTAGCCGATGTTGGCGTACCAGTGGGGATCGTCATAGGGAAGCCGCGTGGCGAAGACCACTTCATTCACGCCCGCCAAAGGCCCGGCCAGCGCCTTCGCCAACACGGGGCGCTGTTCCTGCGCAGACGCCGCAGGAAGGACGGATGCGACGACCGCCGCGAACAATATGAGAGCACTTCTGGGCATGTTTACCTTATACCCAGTTCGCGGCGGGAATGCAAAATGGGACCAAGTGAAGTGCAACTTCAAAGACAGGGACATTGCCAAGTACAACTTGTCAACGAGGGGAAGACACCTGTTGTGGCCCCTGCTGTGGCATGGTCTCCCGACCATGCCACCCACTCTTCCGACCGCCGGTCTCCTCTCGGAGTGGCGTGGTCCGGAGACCACGCCACAACGGCGCTAGCGCAAGAATTTTGGAAAACGCGACCTCCCTATTTTCCCGCCTCGATCAGGTCAATGCGCTGCGACAGGTCGCGCAGGTACTTCTCGTCGCCGCCGGCCAGTTCGGGCGTGACAAAGCCCGTGTAGCCGACTTCGCTGAAGGCTTTGCGGACTTCAGGCCAGTTGACGTCGCCGTCGCGGAGGTTCACCCATTTCTCGCCCTTTTTCTTGAAGTCTTTCAGATGCACCTTGACGATGCGCTTGCCGAGGATGCGAATCCATTCTTCCGGCGGCCCGTACTTGAGCACATTGCCGACGTCGAAGTAGGCCCCGACCCAGGGGCTCTTGAACTCGTCCACGTACCGGGCGAATTCTTTGGGGTTGTCGAGCAGGAAACCGTTCCACACTTCCTCGATCGCGATGATAACCTTGAGTTCTTCGGCGAGCGGGAGCAGCTTGGGGATATGCTGGTGCGAGCGCTCGAACGCCTCGGCGGTGGTTGCCTTCGCGTTGACGACCACCGGCACGAGCAGCACGGCGTCGGCCTGCATGGCGTGGGCGGTGCGCAGGGCGGTTTCCATGCCCTTCAGCCCCTTCGCAATCACCGCAGGGTCGGGATCGGAGAAGGGGGCGTCCCATCCGCCGTAGAGCACCGAGTGTATGCGTATCCCCGACGCGCGGGCGCTTTCCCCCATCTTCTTCGCCGCCTCAAGGTCCTCCATCGGAGAAGCCTCGATTCCCTCGTAGCCGCAGGCCTTGGCCAGTTTGAACTTGTCCGCATCGGACAAATCCTTCGGCAGCATGCCGAGTTGCAGCGCCTTTTTCAGCGGAGCGGCTACCGGTTCCGCCGCGGCCGCCATCAGCGGGGAACCCGCGACACCGGCGGCAAGCGTCATTGCTGCGGTGGTTTTGAAGAAATCCCGTCTTCCCATCGAAGTGCTTTTCATTGTTTCACCCTTTCTGAGTGGTTTCGTCGTTCCAATACACCATGCAACAGACTGGCGGCAACCCATTTTAGAGTGCGGTGGCAGAGCGCAGCGGCGACACCGCTTTGGCTGGTCCAACGTGGGTTATCAGCTAAAGCGGCGTCGTTCTCGCCGCACTCCATACAGAGCAAACACTTTGTCCGGTTGCCCCATGCGCTACACCAGCTTCCATGGCTTGCGGTATTCGCGCCGGATGAGCACATCCGCCTCCGGGGCGTTTTTCGCGCGCATCGTTTCCGGGTCCCATTCGAGTTTCTTGCCGACGCGGTAGGCCACGTTGCCGAGATGGTTGGCCTCGGTGAGCCAGCCCGAATATCCGAAATGGCAGGTCGTGGGCTCGCCGGTCTTGCAGGCATGAATCCACTCGGCATGATGGCCGATCGATTTGGGAATGAACGGGTCGGGTGCCTTGAAATCCTTGAACTGATCCTCGGGCAGCAGCGCGTGCTTTTCGTAGTCCGAGAGCAGCATGCCCTTGTCTCCGACAAACAGCACACCGCTGTCCCACTTCGGGATGGACCCGTCGTGCCAGCGCGCCGGCTTGTACTTGCCCTGGTACCAGGTCAGCCGGAGCGGCGGCATGTCGCCGCGCGCGCCGTATTCGTACGCAACCTGCATCGATGCGGGCGCGATCTCCGGGTGCGGCGGCGGCCCGTCCTCGGGCGTGATCGTCAACGGCGCCTTCAAGCCGAGCGCCCAGAACGGCAGGTCTATCCAATGGCTGCCGAGGTCCGACATGGTGCCATTGCCGAAATCCCACCAGCGGTACCACTTCGGGCCGGGGAAGTAGACCTCGTTGAAGGGCCGCATGGGCGCAGGACCCACCCACAAATCCCAGTCGAGCCCTTCCGGAATGGGGGAGACCTCCTTGGGCCGCTCCTGCACGAACACGATGTCCTTGGCCTGCTCGGCTTCCTCCTTGGACTGCCATCCCCAGGCGCGCCCGACCCAGACATGCACCTCGCGCACGGGGCCGATGGCGTTGGTCTGAATGAGTTCGACCACGCGGCGGTAATTGTCGCCCGCGTGAATCTGCGTGCCCATTTGCGTGGCCACCTTGGCCTTCTCGGCCGCCTCGCGGATGATGCGCGCCTCCCACACGTCGTGCGTGAGCGGCTTTTCACAATAGACGTGCTTGCCGAGCTGCAGCGCGGGCAGCGTCGCGAACGCGTGTGTGTGCTCGCAGGTGCTGACGACGACGGCGTCGAACTCGTTGGCGAAGTCGTAGAGCTTGCGGAAATCGCCGATGATCCGCGCCTTGGGGAACTTCGCCGCGGCGGCGGCGAGTGCCCTCGCGTTCACATCGCAGAGCGCCACGACGTTCTCCGAAGACACGGAGTCCAGGTTAGAGCCCCCGCGGCCGCCCGCGCCGATGACGGCG
>CAIJOU010000205.1 GCA_903822375.1 Candidatus Hydrogenedentota bacterium | reverse complement strand
GTCATCAAGCGAATGGCCTATGGATTCCGTGATGACGAGTATTTCTTCTTAAGAATCCGGGAGGCGTTTCCCGGAATTCGCGGATGAACCAAAAAAAAAGGTGGCCCAAGAGCGTTTGCGGATGCAGACTAAACCCGCCATGGACGCTTTCGAAAATGGTGGTGAGTGAGACTGTGTGTAAAACTGGAAGGAGGGAAGTTATGTACGGCAGGCGCGGTTTCACTTTGATTGAGTTGTTGGTTGCTATTGCCATTATGGTTTTTCTTTCGGCGATTCTACTTCCCGCGCCGGCCCGGGGGCGTTACTCGATGCGCACCAATATGAAACTGGCGGGCCTCAGCCTCACCGAAAGCACACCGTCCTGCATGCTTATTGACCGTCCTTCGAGGGCGTTGACGGCCGAGAGCTCTTTCAAGGCCATTGCGGCCCGATCGACCCTGACACCGCACTCGACCACTTCATGCGAAAGATTCCCCACGACGAGCAGTGCACTCTTGCCCCGGTGCAGGTAGAGACTGACCTTGACGTTCGGGTTGTCCGCCATGACGGGGCCGCTTTCGGCGCGGTAGTAGGGAATCCATTCCGCGTCGCGATAGCCGAAGGCGTCGTACGCCTGCCAAATATTCACCGTCTTGCGCGCCATGTCATTCCTGCCGAGAAAGCCCTCCGGCATGACCGACACGCCGTGGAGCAGCCCGTAAGTCATGTACACCGGCTTGTAACAATGGCAGTCGTCGCCCAGCAGGCTCGGCCAAATGCCCCACTGTTTTCCCTGCCAGCGGACGCGGAATTTGGTGAGGTCCTCATACTGCTCATGCTCACCGGTGTAATACACGTCCGTGAAAGACATGGTCGGAATGATGATGTTGAACGAGACGTGGTTGATGAGATAGCCGTCCTGGTGGCGGGCGTGGATTTGTTTGTACATGCGCTTTAGCATGTCCCTTGTGGCGAAGAGCGGCCACGTGGAGTGCAGCGTGCCCTGTTCGTCGCGGTAGCCGCAGCCGTGGTGCGTGTTCTGGCACGGATACACCTGCGCGAGACCGTCGGTGTAGCAGGCGTAGAATCCCAGGTCGTCAAGCACCCAGCGCGTGCCCTCGGCCATGTAGTCGGCAAATCCGCTCCGGGCGCAGGCGTCCCAGAAATAATGGCCCTTCGGCGGTTCCCACGGCTGCGTGGACAGGGGTTTGCGGCCCCACTCGTTGCCGAATTGCGCGCTGAGCTGTGACGGCGCTCCGAGCGCGGGATAGCCCATGTAGGGGCTGCAGCGGAGGCCGAGGCCATTGTATGTCTTGACGCGCTGGCGAAGGTCCGCCACAAGCGGCTCTTTCAGCAGCGGCGGCGGCCAGCCGGTGATGCTGCCATCCGCGTCGGCCCAGTTCCAAAGCGTTGCGGCGTCGAAACCGTAATTCTTCACGGTCTGCTGCGGGTCCAGCGAGGGGCCGTTTGCGATTTGCAGCCCGGCGCCGAATTTGCCGTTAACAAAGCGGCAGCCCAGACTCGGCACGCCGCCCAGCGCGCCAGACGCGCCAACCAGGACGTCCGCGTGCGTTTCCGCATCTTCGCCGTCGGGACGGAACCGCTCGTCCAAATGATCGAGCAGCAGGGTCTGCGCATCCCCAACGAACGGCGCCGTGGGAGGGTCGTAAACGTCGGCGTCATAACGGACGGCGTTGGAGAGTCGGATTTCATCCACTGCAATGCGTGTGGAGCCCTGCCATTCACTTGCGCACCCGAAACGCAGCGCGGGCTTTTCGAAGGTCGGCGGTAATGCGAGGTTGACGGTACCGAGTAGCTTGCCGGCGACGAACAGGGTGAGCTTTTTGTTCCAACTGAGGGCCACGTGCACGTATTCATTGAGCGCACCCGGCGGGATGTCGGCGGTAATGGATTCTTGTCGGGCTCCGTTTGTAACCGACAGGCTTATCGCGGGTTTTGCGCCATACTTCACGGAGAGCGCGAAGCTGCCGTTCTTGTCGTTCAGGCTGGCGACTTCGCGCCAGGTTTCCTCCGTGTCCAGGGCGGGCGCCAGCCAGAATTCGAGCGTTCCGCGGCCGGGGTCAATGCCGACGGAATCCGGGTATTGGAGGAACTCCATCGGGGGAGGCTGGTCGACGGGATCACCGAAACGGCACCAGAACGGATCTCCGGCATGGGCATCCTTTACGGGCGTGGCCATGAGACCGAAGGTGATGGTCATGGGTTTGTCCAGTTTCAGGGGTCGGGCGGTGCCCTCCGTGCGGATCATGCCGCACCGGATTATGGTGCGGTCACCCTCCGGCACGACCTCAAGCATGTGATCGTCGCGGGGCCACCAGCCCTCGTCGCTTTCGGCAAACCACGCCAGACCGATGTCGTCATTTCCGGTCCACACCTGGGGCGTGAAAGCACCGTGCCAGGGTGTGCCATCCATCGCCAAGGCGTTCGCGGCGATGCCGGTGGACGGGAGAAGAAACGCGGCATACTTTGATTTGATGGGGACCTCCAGGAGCAGGCTTGAGACGTCCGTCGGACTCTCCGGCGAAAGTGTCAGATCGCAGCGCATCAGGCCGTCAAACTCGGTAACCGTGACCAGCTTTGCGCTCAGATTTCCAACACGCCCCTCCGCCTGTCGTCCGGCGGCGTCTTCCTGACTCGCCGTGTTCCTCGCCGCAAAGGCGGCAAGGTCGCTCGTCGTTTCGCCCGTGGTGAGCTTCAGTGTCACCGGACCGGCCAGCATTTCCTCGCCCTGGTTGACTATCTGCCGCGGCAGCGACGCGCCGCCGAAATCGTATTGCCTGCCCCACACGCCGATATCAGCGTCGCTCGCGCGAACGGGTTCCCAGGGCCAGGGCACAGAATGGTCCACGCCCGCCTGACCATCCCACCACGCGGGTTTTGCGAACTGTTCAAACTCGGCCTCGGCCTTTGCCAGAACGCTTCCGTCCGGTATGACGGCTTCCGATTTCACGATATATGCACCGGGAGGCAACAGCGCAAGATCTACAGAGGCGGTTCCAATTCCGCGCGTGAACTCGGCGGTTTCGCACTGACCGAATTCCTTGTCACCCTGCATCACGCGGGAGCGCGCGATGAGTCCCTTTGGCGCCCCTGCTAGTCCCGCCACATTGGCGGTGACCCACAATTTGCCTTCGCGCGGATAGCCTTCCACGGAAATGTCGTAGGCTTTCTCGACGCGGAGCGGCAGTCGCTGACTGTACATGTCCCCGTTTGCCGTTCCCGCGTGCATGTTGAGATTGTAGAAGCCCGTGACTAGCGTGGGCGGTTTGATCGCCACGGTGCGGTAATCGGCCAGGCGGTTCTCCGTCTCGACAATCGCTTTCGCATCCTCACCGGCCAGTTTGGCTTTGACCGTCACAAGCGGGTCAAAGAGCAGGCCTGTCAGCGACAATTCTGCGGACAGTTTGCCGCCGTGCCAGTCGCCCAGCGTACCCAGCCGGATGGCGCGGTCGGATTCACTGAACACGATTTCGCCGAAATGGTCCACCTGCTGAAAACTGCCCGCGGCATGGGACCAGGCGGACCCGCCGCTCAGGGTGCCCGTGTCGCGGCAGAAATTGACCCGCCAATGTTCCCCCTCCTTGGGCGCGGCGCGTCCATCGAGTTCCTTGAAAGGAATACAGCATTCGGCGACCCAGCGACCGGACTCGCAGGCGGCCCGCACGGTCCAGTTGGGATTGAAGGACACATCATTCCGGACAGGCACACCCGCATCCACGCGGCTGTCGTATTGCGTGCCAATCGCGTTTGCGGCAAGCTGATAGACCGGTTGCTGTCCGGGCTGCGGCTGGAGAAACAGTTCAAAGGCGTCCTCGCCGTAAACGGGTGTATCGCGCCCGGTCAACCGTGCCGCCAACGCCCGGTTGCCCGGATTAAGACATTCAATGCACAGGTACAGCGCCTCCGCGTCCCATCCCGCACTGACGACCGTCTGCTCTTCCACGAGGCTGTTGTCGTTCAACCCGACGAAGCCGGTCGTTTGCGCGGCGCCGTCCCACTCACCCGGCTCCATTTTGCCGTCGATGGTGGGCGCCTTGATACGCGGCAGGGTCATCAGCGGGTGGTCGGCGCTTTGCCCGTCACCGGGACCCAGTATGCGCAACTCGTCAATGGCGAATTCGCTCTCAACGTCGTTGAAGCCGACGTGGCTTCCCAGAGTCAGGCGCAGATCCTGCGTCTTGACGTCTATCGGGCCGAAGAGCCCCTGCCAATCCTGCGCCGCCTCCCGCTTTCCGTCGCACCATAGCTCAAGCGACCTTCCCCACCGCAGTTCAAGATGATGCCATTCGCCCGCCTTCCAGCAACTAGGAAAGCCGGCGTAGCACACGAGTTGGCGTTGTTTGTCCCATACCGCAATGTTGGTTTGCAGCAGCGTCGAGTAGACGCACACCATGCTGGATTCCGGCCCCCACACCGTGAGGAAGAGCTGGTTGCTGAGTTTTCCCGGATTCTTGATAACCTCCTCGGCATTGAAATTGAGGGAAACCCAGAACTCGGCAAGGCCCGCGCCCAAATCAATATTACCCGGCGCGGGATAGTCCATTTTCATCAGTTTATGGAACTGCAGCGCGTTGCCGAACTTCCCCGGCACGAACGTGCCGCCTTTCCCGGGCCTGCCTCCGGCAAGGTCCGCCAAAGCAGTGATGACGACCGGTCTCGTGCATTGCACGCCGTCCGGCACAAACGGCTCGTCGAAGTGGTCGAGCAGCAGGGTGCGGTCGTTGGGCAGGAACGGTTGTGCAAAGGCGGGCATGGCGCCTGTAATTGCACTGGCGATCAGCAGCAGGACGAGTATGTGGCACTTCATTCGGGTTTCCTTGAGGACTGTTTGGCGAGGACTGCGTCTACCAAACCGGCGTATACCCGTGGGGCAGCAGGTTCCATTCGGCCCCGTACACATGCACACGCCGGGTCTCCACGCCCTTGGAATCGACCATTGGACGGCCCGCATGCGTCCAGGCGAGCACGCTTCCACGAAGATTGAACACGTGGAACCCCTCTTTCTGCAGCTCCCGCGCGTACAGGCCGCTCCGATAGCCGACGGTGCAGTAGGTCACAAGGGTCTGCTTTCGGTGCTCTTCTTTGCTCTTCTCGAATTCGCCCTTGGAAACAGCCCCCGGGATCATTGACACCTCCTGTTCCAGAGGGGTGCGCACATCCACCAGAAGAACATTCTCATGGGACATAAGGTCCGCCAGGGCGGAAACCGAAAGCTCGGGAAGGTCCGCGTACTCCGTGTGATACTTGGATGCCATCTGCTCGATAGCCGTGCACTTTTCCGCGTCAGACAGTTCCGTGTTTCCATCTGACTTATGTTCAGTGGGGCCGCGGTTGCATGCCTGAATTGCACCGAGCGAAATGAACACCATGAGACACAGGATGTGTTTGCCCCATGTCTGACAACTGGACATCCCAAGCCGTCTCCAATGTTCCCGGCCTATCATCAAGTGTGTTTCTTTTATCGTGCCTCTAAGGGCGTATATTCGATCTGAACCGCAGAAAATGGACTTACTCCGCCCCGTTTGCATGACCGCCGCCGGATGGCGGCTTTGTGCAATTGTTTGCCGTCACAATCTCCTGCAGAAGCACCGCTGCGGCTTCCACGCATCCACCGCAGCTTATCCGCTTTTCCCTGCGTATCGCACGGCAGAGCGTGTCTCCCGCAATTTCGGAAAATCGCGCGGCGAGCACATCGCGTTGTGCCGCATCCTCGATTAATTCAAGCACGGCGTAGAGTGCTCCGCAAGCGCCGCCCGGTGCACGACCTTTCCCACTGCGCTTATGCGCGTCAATCGTCGCCTGGGGAATGTTGTACACGTCCTGAAACGCCGTGGCTATGGCTTGAGCACAGTTCAATCCGCTGGAGAAAGCCGCTGCGGATGCCTTAACTCGGTCTGCTTCTTTGGGTGAGGACATAGTGCAAAGCCTTATCGTAATCGGCCGTTATCCGCTAATTGTACCACCTGGCCAATATCTCCGGCGGAATTCCCAGCCAGTAACCAACGACACAAATCTGGTTGATGCACATGGTGCGCCAGACGCCCATGCGGCGCCAGCGCCGTCCTGAGGTGATGGCAATGTCCGGAAGCACGACGATGCGGCCGCATCGCGCCAGACGGCGCACCATCTTAAGGTCATCCATGATCGGAATCTCGGGGAAACCGCCAAACTGCTCAAAGTTCGACTTCCGCAAAAAGAGGCCCTGGTCGCCGTAGGGGATGCGAAGCCTCTGCGATCTGACATTGGCCGTCCAGGTAAAGATCCGCATCCAGACACCGTCCATGTCCGTGGCAAATCTGAAGGCGCCTGCGACAACCTCGGGGTCGGCCAGCGCTTCTTTGATGAGACCGTCCCATCCAACGGGCAGCCTCGTGTCGGCGTGCAGAAACAGGAGCATCTCGCCGCGGGCCATGCGGGCGCCGGCGTTTGCCTGGCGCGCCCGTCCCCTTTCGGCCGAAATGACTTTGGCGCCGAGGGCTGCGGCTATCACCGTTGTCGCATCGGTGCTTCCGCCGTCCACAACAATGGTCTCGAAATCGCATCCGGCCTTGACGCTTCTCAAGGTTTCTCCAATGTACCCGGCCTCGTCCAGAGCGGGAATGACCACGGATATGTGCGGACACGGATTGCGCTTTTCCCAGTCGGCGCGGGCATTCTGCCACACGGCGATATCTTCAGGCCGGTCCACATCACGCCTCTCAGGGAGACACCGGACCGACAGTCGATTCTGTTCGGCCAATCTGAGCGTGGCATCCAATACCGTATCCGTACCCCATGCGGGTCCCTGAAATAGATGCGGCAGCGCGCGATCTGTTGTCGAGGAGTTCAGACCCATCAGGTAATACCCGCCATCGCTTGCCGGACCTATCACCATGTCGGCTTGACACAAAGCCTGAAAGGCTTCACGCAGGGAACCGGCGGAAAGCATCGGGCAATCCGTGCCGATGATGACAGCCGTCCCCACTCCGGCTTCAAAGGCTTCATCCATGGCGCGCGCCATTCTTTCGCCCAAGTCACCGGTCCCCTGCGGCACATAGCTGAAACCGCTGCCCAGCCAGTCCGCCATTTGGTCTGCATCTCCGCCTTCAAACCGGATTTCCACATGGATGGGAAAGTCCCGCCGCAGTCGCCTTACCATATCCATGGTGAATTCCGTCATCTCGCGCTGCAGACTGGCCGCGCCCTCCTCCCCCAGAAGCGGGACCAGGCGGGTCTTTGCTTTTCCCGCCAGTGGATAACGGGTGAATACGATGAGCCGCCTCGCTTCATCCGTGACTGGAAGTGCGCGGCGCATCGTAAGCGCAGCTACGAATATGGTGCCCAAGATCTTGTGGCCCGCCCCGAAAACGCCGCGGATCGTGCCGGACACCTTGGAGGTGCCGATGCGGCGGCGGTAGTCAACGGCCACCTCCGCCGCGCGGACACCCTGAATCGCCGACTTAACCTGCATCTCGACCGTCCATCCATAGTCCGGGTCGGCCATGCGCAACGATTTGAGCGTGGCATAACGAATTGCGCGAAAAGGGCCCAGATCCGTGTAGCGCGTCTTCCAGAAAAGCCGGATGAGCCGCGTGGCGAGCCAGTTGCCGAAACGGGCCTGCGGTGTCAACGAGCCCGGTTCGTGAACCCCCAGGACGCGTGAACCGATGACAAGGTCGGCTGTGCCGGCAATGATCGGGTCCACGAGCCGGTCCATCTGTTCCGGATGGTCGCTGAAGTCCCCGTCCAGAAAGACGACAATGTCGGGTGACTTCAGTATGGCCATGGCCGCGAGGCAGGCTGAGCCGTAGCCGCGCCGGGGCGCAAGAACCACGCGGGCGCCGTGAGTCCGCGCCACCTCAGCCGTGCGGTCCGAGGACCCATTGTCCCCCACCACGACATCATCAACCCAGTCCGGAATCGCGTCCAGAACTAGGGCTATGGAGCGTTCTTCGTTGAGTGCGGGAATGATGACCGCTACGTTGACACCGGCTCGCATGGAGTTCCTTTCCCGGCATCGCTTCCCCGCCGCACGAGAGGCAGCACCCCTTCAAAGGCCAACAGGCACCATACGGGGGCGAATTCGACCCACACGACACCTTGTTCGAAAAGGTCCACGCGGCCAAGCGAATCGAAACGGGGCAGGAGGTAATACAATGGCAGCAATGCAGTGAGCAACAACAGTGACGGGCGCGGGGAAAACACAAGAAGGGGCAGCACCCAGAGATAGTACCAGGGAAACTCGGTTGGACTGAGAAGGAACAGGGCCGCGAGAATCCACAAGGCCCGGCGGCACCATTCTTCCGGTGTTCTATTCTCTTTGCGCACGGCTATCAGAATAACCAGACCCAGGATGCATGCTGCGATGCCGCGGGTAATGAACTCGGCGTTTCCCGCGACCCATGGTGCGCGCCGCATCATCCAAAGGAGCGTCATGAACAATGCGTCGTTCAACTCCCACTCCCGGCCGTAGGAAAGCAAGCCAGACTGCTCTCCCATCCCAAATGAGGGCAGGAGTGCCAGTAACTGGAGCCCGAGAATTCCACAAAAGACGGCCAGTGCGGGTATTAGCACGGAGGCTTTCCGAAGCATCGGACGAAAGAGAATTGGTGCCAGTACAATAGGCCAGAACTTGATTCCCACCGCAACGGCCAGCAGTCCCGATGCCGAAATGCGGTCACGCAATCGTTCCGATCGGAAGCTCAACCACAACGCCCCCAGAACGAATGGAAGAATCAGAATGTCCATGTGCGCCGAGTTGAAGCCCTCCTTCACGACCAGCGGGCACCACCAGTAGACCGCAGCGTACAGCGGCGAGCGGCGCAACTGCCGCAGGATGGCAAACAGGAGCGCGAGCGTGACCGCATCGAATGCCAGAAGAACCATGCGCCAGGCCGTCAGGCTCCATGGCCTGATGAGATGAGCCGCCGCGAACATCAACTCCGCAACGGGGGGATAACAGGTTGCCAGCGGGGCATGATTAATGCGACGGACGGTCTCTCCCGAATCAACGGCAAGACGGTGGAGTTCCGCCGGCACATCGGGACCACCCTGCGCCGCCTTTTCGGGTGAGCAGGTGTACGGGTTGAAGCCGTGGGCCACCACTGCCCCCTCCCAAAGATAGCGGTAGAAATCGCTTTCCAGGATGGGTGTGGAGAATATTGCGCCCATCCGAAGGACGATGCCGACGACAACCACCCAGGCGACAATCCACGCCGCCACCGGGGTGTGACGAATGCGGGTCAGGGTCACCAGATGAACCGCGGCAGCGGAGATGAACAGGCAAACGAACAGTACAATGGGGCTCGCGGCATTGTCACTGCCAAATCCAAGCCTTGGGGAAATGAGCACAGTACATATATTGAGCCCTGCCAGGGTGATTCCCGCCGCAACCCACCATTTCCAGAATGGCCGCATACTCAGTTGGCTCATCAGCTCCGTTCCATGGTTTGCACACCCCGGAGTCCCGTCAATCAGCGCACATGTACAGGTTCACGATATCCGTGTCCGATGCATTATACGCGCTCTTCGTTCCCGCACTGCGACCGGCGTGCCCGGCGGCTCACGCAGCGGCAACCGGACCCGGCGGGCCGCCCCAACCACAACAGGATTGCAGCACCGCTTGGTGTTGGATTGGCCCGGCCATTGGGATGAACATTTAGCTTCATGGTGTGCTTACGGGCACCCATGGGCCAACCGCAACGGCGGAACCGCTCACGTTTCAGGTCCGTCGCCTTTGGATGAAGACACCCCTTTCAGGGCATTTCGGGCAATTCGCGTGATAAGCACGGCAATTAAGATGGTCACGGCAAGACCAACCCACTTCATTGCCGTCTGTGCCGTGCCGCCATGCGCATTGCCCGCGGCCAGTTCGGCCAGGGAACCGATTGTGGAGCCGATGTAAACGTAAAGGATCGTGCCGGGGAGCATTCCAATCCACGATGCCAACGCATACTTCCAAAAAGTTACGGTCGTCAACCCGTAGGCATAGTTGAGCAAATTGAAGGGGAAGACCGGACTGAGGCGTGTCAGAAAGACAATCTTGAACCCTTCGCGCGCCACGGCATCCGATACGGCTGCAAACCGCGCGCTATCCCGCACCTTTCGGCTCACCCAGTCGCGCGCAATGGTGCGCCCCACGAGAAAAGCGGCACACGCGCCCATTGTGCTTCCCAGAGAAACCACAATCGTTCCCGTGACGACCCCGAACAGCATTCCGGCGCCGAGACCTATGACTGAGCCGGGAAGCATGAGCACACAGGCCGGGATGTAAAAGGCTCCCACGACAACGGGGCCCCAGACGCCGAGCCCCCCGGTCCACGCCAGGAAGCGGGTCATGCAGGCATTGACGGGCAGGAACCTGAGTCCTGCGGCAAGAAGAACCGCCAGCACAACGAGCGCAAGAACCTTTTGGGGTCCGCTCCCGGACCTGCTTTGGGTCGGCATGCGCATTTGTTGCCCTTCCGACGGTGCCGCTAAACCCCCAGGACGCTTTCCACCAGCGCCCCGCCGCAGGACGAACCGCATCCGGCCGTGCATCCAAAGCAATGGTCGCCGGTGACAATCTGGCGATGGGCAAGCGCCGACAGGTCAAAGTCGCTAAGGTTACAGGAGACGCCATGGTCCACCGGCATGCCCAAGGCAACGTTGAAATCGCAGTCGTAGAGCGTTCCGTCCCACCCGATACTGATTTGCCTGCGGCACATCAGACCGTCCAGCGTCTCTTTGTTGAAACTGCGGACAAGCAGGTCCATGTACTCCCGCTCCATATTCACGCTGCGCAGGTGCGTCCGAAACCGGCCAAGCGGCATGTTGGTGATGGTTAGCAGATGCGTGAAAACAACGCCATGTCGGCGGCTCAACTCACGCCTGTAGTCCGACTCCAACTGATCCTGCCGGGGAGGCAACTGCGGCCCGACCGGGTTGTAGACCAGATTCAGGACCAGATCGGGCCTGTGCCCGTATCCCAGCGCATTGAGCCGGCGAATTGCCTCGATGCTCCTGCCGTGGGTTCCGGCACCGCGTTGGGCGTCCACGTTCTCTTCGAGATAGCACGGCATGGAACCCACAAGCCGCACTTCATTTTGCCGAAAGAACAGGGGCAGGTCTTCATTTCCGGACTCAAGCAGCGCCGTGAAATTCGTGCGCACCTGAACAGCAATTCCCGCGGCGTGCAGCTCTGCAATGAAGCGTGCGAGATTCGGATTCATCTCGGGGGCGCCCCCGGTTATGTCCACGAATTTGCAGCCGGTCTGCCGGGCAACGGTCACTACCTGCTCCATGGTCGGCCAGTCCATCGTCTCGGTCCGCTCCGGTGAAGCTTCCACGTGACAGTGCGAACAGCGCTGGTTGCACCGAAGTCCAACGTTGACCTGGACAACCTCCACCCCGACACTTCGCAGACCATGCGTCCCGCAACCGGCCACCTTTTCAAACGCATTCAATCCATCGGTTCCCGCTCCCATGATGAGCGATACTCCTTGTTGTTGGCCGCGTGTGACGGGTCCGGAATACTGGCCACGTCAGGCAATTGTGATGACGACTGCCAGTGATTGGCATTTGACCAGATTTCACGGCTGGACTTCAACCGCAGCGGCAATCTGAACAGGAAAGGACCGATGCAAACTCACAGTGCGGTTGTGGGACCTGTTTTTGCCCGCGATTGCGCTGAAAGTTCAGGAACAGACTCTGTGTTTTGCCTTGCCACACTGCCTCAGAAGGCAGAGGCATCCGAATTCGCCTCAAGCGATTCCCGCTGAAAACGGCTGCATGGCCCAGAATCTCTCGGCGTTCACTCCCGCTGAGCCGCCCGGAGTACGGATTCCGCAAAGGACTGCGAGGCGCTTCAGCACCCCTTCGATGCCCATGTTATTGACGCGCCGCCTCCCACGGAAATGTTTCTATGACATGCTGCACCGTCCACGCCGCGGTCGGGTGTTCGTCACAGCGGCGGGAATTATTCAACGGCGGCCAGCATGCGGAAACAAGAGCGCATGGGAGCTTGAATTGGCCCGTCGGCCCCGCAAGGAAATCGATGGAAACGATATCCCTCGCGCGATTCCCCAGAAACGCACGCCGCGTAACCCGTACGCTGCCTCTACTTCTTCCGGTAGATGAGTACGGCGGCCCCGGGTTTGTCACGCAGGACGATTGAGATGCCCTGATCGATGAGTTCCCTGCCGGTCATTTCCGTTACGGAGGTGTCGTCGAGCTCTGTCAAGGTGTACAGGGCGCCGGCCTCAACGCCATGGAGCTTTACACGGATAGACTCGTCCGTGCTGCTCGCTCTGCGAAACGCCTGCACCATGCCTTCGCCACGTTCCGGACAGTCAAACTGCCAGGCCATCCATACCGTATCCTCCAGGCTGTACGGCATCATCGGATAGAAGTCGCCGAGTAGGTAGTCGCTCACAGAGCGCCACTCCTTGATCATGCGAAGATAATCAGTCCAGTCGAGCCCTTCCTGTCTCGGCGCGGCACGGCCGATGGCGAAGCGCGGACACCAGACACTCCGAACGGTGTAATTGTCTTTGTCGGGCGCGCCGCTCCCAAAGTACGGAACCCACTGGGCCAAACCGTATGTCTGGCATTGCTGCGTGTACTTCGGTTCGGCAAGGTAATCGCTGCGGAGCAGCGGCAGGCCGCGGCGAAGCGTCTCAAGGTCATTGCGGCGGCCGCCGCTGGCGCAACTGTCAATCGGCATGTCAGGATGGCGCCGGAGCAGTTCATCCCAATAGGCCAGGTAGCCCTGCACGTGCAGGTTCTCGCTCATGCCCTGCCGATCGGCTTCGTCGCCGCTCCGCCAGAACGCCAACGGGTCCATGTTGAAATCCTGCCGATAGAGGTCGATTCCCTGCTCGGTCAGCATTCGGTCGATGTGGTTGGTGATCCATTGGCGGGCTTCCGTGTTGCCGAGGTTCAGCAGACTGGTGTTCTCGCCGATTTTCGTCCCGTTGAAAAGCCATTCGGGATGCATTTTCGCCAGCCACGTGTCGGGCGAAACGCGCTCGGGCTCGAACCACACGCTAAATCCCACCCCCTTGGAGTGGAGGTAATCGGAGACCCCCTTCATGCCTTTCGGGTAACGGACGGAGTCAAGTTCCCAAGTGCCGACTTTAGGCCAACCGGGGCCGTCGCACGGGTACCAGCCGGCGTCAATGAACCAATAGTCGAGCTTTACGCCCGCGTTGACGTAGGCCTCCGCATATTTGATCTCATCGACCGCGTTGCTCTGCAGCCCCGGATAGAAATCCGTGGTGCACATGATGAGTATCGGCGGCATGGGCTTTCCGCCGGGCTTGGGCGTGTTGTGCGCCAGCATCCATCGCCGCCAGAGATTCTGCGCCCGCACGGGGTCCGATCCCTTCCAGAACAGCACCGCCACAAGCGGCGTGCGAATCTCCTCACCGGGCTTCAGCCGCAGGTGCGTCAACTCCTGTCCCGCAACGATGTGAATGCCCTTCTCGCCGTCGCGTGTGAAGCTTGTCGCCCATTGTCCGGGCCAACCAACGGCCAGTATCACGCCGCCGCCGGGCATCGCTAGATTGTAGCAGGGAAACGCCTTGTTCGTGGGGCGTCCGCCCTCGGGCGCGAATCTCTGCGTCACGTTGGTGCCCAGGGTCATTTCATACGGCTCATAACTGTCGGGCACGCAGTAGTCGCCCTTGATGCCCCGCAATACGAATTCGCCGTTGTCGCCCACACTGTCGGGCCGCTCCCACCGGGCATCCAAGGCCTGGATGTCCTCGATGAGCGGCGTGTCCGCCGTGCCGGCATTGCGCAGATAAACCGTCCATTCAACAACCGGGAAATCGGCATACTCGACCGACACACATCGCAGCGCGAGCCCCGTCTTCGCGTCGGTCCACATGCCCGTGCGTTCTGTTCGCTGGCCGTCGAGTTTGCGCTCCCCCTGTTTGAATTCGCAGGCCGCGAGCAGTTCACCGACGGGTTTGCCGTCGTACGTGAACGAGAAAACGGGCTTGACGGTCGGACCGCCCGCCAAGGCAACCACCGTCCAGCGCTGGGCTTCGGTCATTTCATCGGACGTCGGCGAGACGGCGAAGGCACGTGGGGGATAACACAACGCAAGAAAAGCGAGAAGAACAAACAACCATCTTGCGCGCATACCTCATGTCTCCTTCGTGTTTGAAGATATCACATCCGGAAAGATACGTTTTCACGCCGGGCGCTCAATCCCGAAAGAGGACTTGAATGGAACCACTACCGGCATGCCTTGCCGTATCGCGCTGATCGGTCAAATCGCACAGGGGCGCCAGGGCGACGCCGTCCACTCTGTAACAAGCCGCACCCAACGCCTCAATTCGCGCGTCCAACGGTGCCTTCTTCTCATCCACGGTGTCAGCACCCAAGACCAGAGGCCCATGCATATAGCGATGAAATCCGGGCGTCCGCTCCGGACGCAACAGGGGTGCAACACCAGAAATATGTTTGAATTGGACTTCGATCACATCCCCGGGTTTCATGACCCGGTCAATCTGGATGAAGTCGTCCACAATCGGGTATTCTCCGTGTTGGCCGTTCACGGCGACGGCAATGCTGTCGCGATTGATCCAGGAGGGCGCGAAGAGGGCCAACATCCGTTTCTTCCCGGATTCACTGGCGAGAACCTTGAAGTGAACTCCACCCTCGTGGGGATATCCGGTGGTCTGTTCAATCGTCAGCGGCCCGTCCGGCAAACGCACCATGACCGTGCTGTTGCCCGGTATCGTGACGGCCACGCCGTTTTCCAGGCGGAAATAGCTGTACTGCAGGGCGCGCGCCAACCCCTTGCCGCCCCAGACCGAGCAGCACCATGGAGCCGCCTTGCCAGGCTTCAGGAAGATCTCGTTGTTGGGGCCGACACAGTTGTTCGTGCCGAAGTCGCCATCTTTCTGATTGGCCAACAAACCGTTAAACAGGATAAGTTGTGCGTCCTTCAGGTACTCGGTCTTGCCGGTTAGGCGCCACAGGCGCATGGCCACCGTGAAAGAATCCACAATCGCGCAGCCCTCAGTCCAGTCGGGCCGCCCAAACCAATTGTAGTTCTCATAATTCTCGGTCATTGCCAGTTGACGGTAATGCCCATAGAGGCTTTCGGCAAAATCCAGGCACTCAGTGCTCGTTTCGATCTCGCACCACCGGAGGATCCCGCGGGTGGTGAACAGCACTGCATGGGTCTGGGCATGAATGGCGACCGGATCAATCTTGCGGTACAGGCGGATGAGTTCGTTGATTTCCTGCTTGAGCACGGGGCTCGGAAACAGCGCATAGCCGCGGGTTGCCGGGTCGATGATTCCGTACGCCTGTGCCGTGTCGCCGGTGCAGTGAACCCACTTGAACTTGCCGTCGGATTTCTCAGGCGAGTAGTAGTACTCGTACGCCTCGCCGATGGGCTGGATGCTTTGCGCAAAGATGTTGCGGTCCATCTTCAGCGCGGCGTCATCCTTCTTCCACAGGCAATACTCGGTCAGGCCGTTGCTCCACATCACGTTGGAGAGACCGGTCTCATCGGCGCGGTCTTTCGGCAGCACCCAACCCAGGTAGCCCTCGGCATTGAGCATGCCGGGAAGCGCGGCCATGACGTCTTTCAACGTCTGCGGCTCCGGTTCGTGCAGGGCGCGGGAGAGAAGCGTGGTGGACAGGATGTAGCGCCCAATGGTGTCGCCGGGGAACGCCTTGTCGCTCGGCTCTGTGGAGTAGTTCAGGGTGAGCACGTGCCGAGGCGTGTAAGCCTTGTACATGTCGAGCGTGTAACGCGCCCGTTTTGGCAACAGTCCCCCGCCTGGCGTGATGTCTTCGAAGTCAATTGTCTGTATGGACCGGATTCGACTCGCGAGCGTCTCCTGTGCCGCGGGATCAACCCCGGCAACCGCGCTTGCGGAAACAGAAACGAACGCAACAACCAATGCCGTCAGAGCACGCACCGCGCGGTCCATGGGGCCTCCTTCATTCTCCAACCGGCCTCGCCATGAGGTCGCTTCCGGTTCGCGTCATCCTTGTCCAATTGGCCGCCCTCAGGGCGGGCCGTTGACACCGGCATTCCGGAGAATCCTGTCCAGAACAAACGCCTCACGTCAACGGAATCAGTGTGAGTCCTTACCCGGCGGCAGGGACGGATTATCGACAGGCGCAGGGTGCTACAGCGACCATCCTTTGCGATATTCACAACTGACAAGTTTGTTGGCCTCGTCGACGTTGGTGCATTTCATGTTGGGGCCATCCCAGTCGAGTCGCTTGCCGATGCGGATGGCCAGGTTTCCCAGCAGGACGTTTTCGGTCAGTGGACCTGAATAATCGAAGTGGGCGCCGGCCGGTGCGCCTCCCTTGCAGGCCGCCACCCAGTCTTTGTGATGGCCTCTGGAGCGCGGGATGGTTCTGGCCGGTGTGGGGAAACTCTTCGCCAGTTCCATGGGCAGGAGCCGCGGATTCAGCGCGTTCTCGTCTTCGGCTATTATTTTGCCTTTGTCGCCGACGAAAATAACGCCGCCATTCTCGTCGCCCATGGGCTGCCTGTCCGTCAGTTCCGCGGGCCGGGGCGGCAACAGACCGCCGTCGTACCACGTAAGCTTCACGGGCGGCTTATTCCCGCGCGCGGGGAAGTAGTAGTGAACCATCGCGGCCAAAGGCGCCGTCTCGGAATTGACGGCGGTTGAGCTTGCCTCGACGCTCGTCGGGTATCCCAGGTCCAGGGCCCAGTATGGGGCGTCCATCAGGTGACATCCCATATCGCCGAGCGCGCCGCATCCAAAATCCCACCAGCCGCGCCATTTAAACGGCATGTAGGCCGGGTTGTACGGACGCAGCGGCGCGGGGCCGACCCACAGGTCCCAATCCAGCGTCGGCGGTACGGACGGGGCATCCGTCGGACGATCGACACCCTGCGGCCACCACTTCTTGGGACGGTCCGTCCAGATATGGACTTCGCGGACGGGGCCTATCGCGTCGGCGGCGATCCACTCGCAGATTTGGCGAACGCCCTCAAGGGAGTGCCCCTGTATTCCCATCTGGGTGGCCACCTTCATTTCCCGGGCGGTTTCGGTAAGCTTGCGGGCCTCGAAGATGGTATGGGTCAGCGGTTTCTCGCAATACACGTGCTTTCCGAGTTTCATGGCCGTCATCGCAACGATGGCATGGGTATGATCCGGCGTGGCTACCATCACCGCATCAATGTCCTTCTGCTGCTCGAGCATGACACGGTAGTCCTTATACCGTTTTGCCTTGGGGTACGCGGCAAAAACCTTTGCTGCGTAATCGTTGTCGACGTCGCACAGGGCCACGATGTTCTCGTGGACCAGTTCTTTCAGGTTGGTCTTTCCACGGCCTCCGATGCCGATTCCCGCAATGTTCAGTTTCTCATTAGCCGAAACGCGATTCGACTGGGCCGCCACATCCGGCGCCGCGCCAAGGGCGAGGCCCGTTGCCGAAGCCACCGCGCCCCCCAGAAAAATGCGCCGCGACATTGGTGCTCTGTGCATGACATGGACCCTTTCCTTTTCGACATTCCTAGCCAGGCCGGTTTTCGTGGATGCCATTGCGTACAGACGTATGATAAACAAACGCGGCGCAGGCCACAATAGCCTCTTAACTATAGAATCCGCGGCCGACTCCAGGCTTGGCTTGCCGCCCCCGAAAGCCTCGCCGCTTCTCGAAAATAGCTCTTGATGATGCCCCTGTGTTGCTACCTGCACCGAATGGCGCCTTTGACATGGTCAGAACGCAGACGCGTGTCCAGCACGGCGGACTGGAACTCATGCGCATCGCCGATATGGACCGGGATATCAGCAACCAGCCGTACGGGGTCGGACCGGGAAACGGGGCGGCAACGTCGTCTATAGGCTGTGCGAGGGCATGGAGGGGTTCCTGATTGCCAACATCAACAATTCGGCCGGGGCGAGCAGTGCACAGAGCAAGGTGCTCTAGATGAACTGTCACGTCGAGTTCATCCGCAGTGTCAACGGCGCCAACGCCAAGCCGCCGGTGCCCCCGGCGGTTACGGTGATAGCGGGCTTTCCTCGGGGAACTGAGGGGCTCTAGAATCTGGTTGTGAATTCAATCTCGATTGCAGGCGTGTTGTTCGCGTCCATGACCGTCCTGAGCACGACCGGATAGCCGCTCTTCACGAATGTAAGATCAGAGGGATAGGGAGCCCGGACCTGCAGGAAGGCTTGGTTCGCGCTGTCGTAGAAGGTGACGGACATTTCGTACACGTCCTGCGGGAAGAGCCAGGGGAGCATGGTTTCATCATTGGGCAGCAGGGCCACGGCCGCGCCGGAATCATCCTTTGGAAGGCGGTTAATCTGCGCTTCCGGACCGGGAGCCGCCCCGCAGGCGGGCACGGAGTAAAACAATACTTCCGTAATCGGGTAGGCGGTCTCATTCACAAGCTGCACCTCAAATGGATCGTTGTTGCAGCCCGACAGCGTGAATAGCACCGCCGCTGCAATCAGCATCCAGACAGCGTTGCGGAATACAGGTGCCACCATGCTTCTATTCCTTCTTGCGGCTTTTGGGGCAAGGCCAGCCCATGCGGAGAAGCATAGCATGGAATTCGGGCAAAGTTGCACGAACAAAGCGGCTTTCGGGCCGGCCTGCCAAGGCTGGGCTGAGTCCGCTGTCGTTTGGAACAGGGTTATGACTGAGCATGGGGGCATGGGTGAAAGGGGGGGCTCCCGCGCCGCGGGGGAGGCAAATTGGATTCATCGGTCGGGCGTGTTAGAATCCGCGCCATTGATATGGGTCCCTTCATAACCACAACACACCTTGCCCTGCGCGCTTGTCTGGCAACGGCCTTGCTGATCGTTGCCGGTTGCGGTGCGCCCCGGGATAAAGGTGCACCGGTCCCGGCCCCCCAGGAAAACGGTCCCGCCCTGCCGTCGGAGCGGGCCAGTGTTCCGCCGCCCGCGTACACGCCGCCGCCCGAGTCGGAAATGCCGTCCGACCCGGTCCAGCGCAAACTGGTGGGAACGGTATGGCGGGCGAAAGACTTGGAGGCGCGCTTCCTCAATGCGCGCCAGATACACGTGCGCGGACCGCAGACCGAAGCTTATGCACCCGGTGGGATTACGGCCAAGTACAGTTATGACGCGGGCAAAATAGAACTGAACATCCTGGGAAAGCCGGTTTCCTGCGTATGGGACGGTACAGCCCTAACGATTAACGGCATGCCCGCCGAAGCGCTGCCGCAGCCGCCGGATTCCGCCAAACCTTCCGGGCAATAATCGAGAAACTCGGCATATTCAGGCCAAGTCTTTCGAAACCGGGCTTGCATACCTGCCGTCTAAAAAGTATCCTGTGCGCGCCTTTTCTGGCATACGCGCAGTTTTTCCCCACCACGCACAAGGAGTCCCGGACTCATGGCCCGACACCACAGCGGCCGGACGCTCAACCGCCGGCAATTTCTAAAGCGCACGGCGGCCGCCGCGACGGGCGCGGTCGCGTTTCCCTATATCATTCCCGGTCGGGCGCTCGGGCTGGACGGCGCCACGGCGCCCAGCAACCGGCTCACCATGGGCTTTATCGGCATGGGCAAGATGGCCAAGGGCCATCTGGGGGCCTATCAGGGCGACGAGTCCTGCCAGATTCTGGCCATCTGCGACGTGGAGCAGGGACGGCGCGAGAAGGCGGCGGCCCAGACCAATGAACTCTACGCAAAGCGCGCCGGTGAGGGCAGCTACTCCGCCTGCGACACCTACGGCGATTTCCGCGTGCTCTGCGCCCGTGCCGACATCGACTTCGTCGTGATCGCCACGCCGAACCACTGGCACGTGCTGACGGCGCTGGAGGCGCTGCGCAACGGCAAGGATGTGTACCTTGAGAAGCCGATGACCCGCACGGTCAACGAGGGCAAGGCGCTCATCAGCGCCGTGCGCCGCTATGGCCGTATCCTGCAGGTCGGCAGCCAGCAGCGCTCGGACAGCGCGTTCCGCTTTGCCTGCGAACTGGTGCGGAACGGCCGCATTGGCGATCTGAAAGAGGTTTTCGTAAACATCGGCGGGCCGCCCGAAGAGGACAACCTGCCCGGCGAGCCGACGCCCGAAGGGCTGGACTGGGACATGTGGCTTGGCCCGTGCCCGTGGCGCCCCTATTCCTCCGTTTTGGCGCCGCCCGAATCCTTCGAGGGCTGGCCCAGGTGGCGCAACTACCGCCCCTATGCCGAGGGTGGCATGGACGACTGGGGCGCACACCATTTCGACATCGCCCAGTGGGGCATGGGCATGGACGGGTCCGGACCGGTGGAGATCATTCCGCCCTCACCCGACAATCCCGAGGTTAAACGGCTGACTTTCGTGTACGCCAACGGCGTGCGCATGTACCACGGCGGCGGGAGCATTTCAGGCGCGGGCACCGAGTGGGTGGGCACCAAGGGCCGCGTGGGCGTGAACCGCAGCGAATTCCTGGTGACTGAGCCGGCGAATCTCAAGTACGAGCAGGTCGGTCCGAACGAGATTCACCTCTATGACAGCCCGGACCACCGCAAGAACTTCCTCGAATGCGTGCGCACGCGGCGCGAGCCGATTTGCCCGGTCGAAGTGGGCCACAGTTCGGCCACCATCTGCCACTTGGGCACCATCGCGTACTGGCTCAAGCGTCCGCTCAAGTGGAACCCAGAGAAACAGGAATTTGTGGATGATTCGGAAGCCAACCGCCTGCTTTCCCGCGCCATGCGCGGGCCGTGGCAGCTTGCCTGAGGAGAACAGCCATGCGAACCCTGATTTGCCTTTCCCTTGGGGTGCTGGCCCTTGTCCTGCCGGCCGCGGCGGCGGACAGCGCACCCTCCCTTGACGCGTCACTTGCCGCATTGAAGAGCTACACCTTCGGCGGGGATTTCACCGCCTGCCAGCAGATTATCGATGCGATCAATGCGGCCAAGACCGACGCCGCCGCGCAGGCGGCGATTGCGGCGAAACTCGCCGCGGCATTAACCGGTGCCAGCTACGACGTGCAGAAATTCCTTTGCAGCCAGTTGTATCTCGTCTGCACGGAAAAGGAAGCGCCGCTCATTGCGCCCCTGCTAACCGATGAGAAGCTGTCAATCTCCGCGCTCACCGCACTGCAACAGGTGAAGGGCAAGGAAGTGGACCGCGCGCTGCTGGATGCCCTTGGCAGGACCACAGGCCGGGTGCGCACGGGAATCATTGATGCCATCGGCGCGCGCGGCGATACGGCACATGTGAAAGTCATTGCGCCGCTGCTTAAAGAGAAGGACGTGGAGACAGTGCGCGTCGCGGCAGGGGCGCTGGGCAAGATGGGCGGGGCGGCCGCGCTCGATGCGCTGAACGCCGCGTTGTCCAAGGCGGGCAACCGAACCCGCGCAGCAATTGCCAACGGCACCCTTATGGCTGCGGAAAGAACTGCGGCGGCGGGCGACATCACGCGGGCACGGGCCGCGATGGAACGGCTGACCGACCATATGGAAGACGGGCCTGTGCGGGCGGCGGCAATGTGCGACATGGCGAATCTGGGCGACGGATATGCGGCATCAATCATCACCCGGGGTTTGAATGACACCGATCCCGTGGTGCGCATGGTAATACTGGGGCTGCTGCGCCGCGCGCCCGAAAAGGATGTCACGGCGGCCGTGGTGGCGGCACTGCCTGAACTGTTGCCCGAGAACCGTGCTGCGGCGCTGCTGGCACTGGGTGACCGCGGTGATGCCGACGCGGCGGGCGCGGCGCTCAAAGGCCTGTCCGATCCCGACCCGGAAGTGCGGCTGGCTGCATTGCATGCCGCTGGCAAAACGGGCGGCCCCGAGGCGGTCAAGCCGCTCATTGAAAGGCTGGCCGGAAAATCCGAGACTGAAGCGGATGCGGCCGAAGAGGCATTGACCGCGCTCAAAGGCGCGGACGTGGACGCGGCGGTTGCGGGGCTGCTGGAGGGCGGCGCACCCGCGCTGCGCGCCCGGGTGCTCCTTGTGCTCGGCGGACGCGGCGCCGCCGCAGCGGTGCCGACAATGCTCTATTACGCTGAAGAAGACGGGTACCTCGTAGTGCGGCAGGCCGCGTTCAAAGCGCTGGGCATGACCGTTTCCCCGAAGGACTTTCCACAGCTGGTGGATGCGCTGGCCAATACGCCGGACGAATGCCGTGAATCGGCCGAGGCCGGCACCGTGGCGGCACTGAGGCGCTTGGGGCCGGACGCCGGGGTCGCGTCGCGGGTTGCCGCACGCTACGGGCACACGTTCAAAAAGAAGGTGCGCGTGTCGCTGGTGCATGTGCTGGGCGCTTCCGGAGACCCGGCTGTTCTGCCGGCATTACGCCGCGCTGCGCACTCCTGGACGAAGGACGTGCGCCAGGCGGCGGTCGGCGCGCTGTGCGAATGGCCCACGGCCGCGACGCTCGACGACCTGCGCAGGATCGCGCGCACAGGTCGCCGCGATGTGCGCGACGCCGCATTTGACGGCGTGCTGCGCCAGTTGAAACGGCCGCCGGAGCGTCCCGCCGCAGACACGCTGGCCATTTTCACTGAGCTTTTTGCCCTGGCCAAGACGCCCGAGCAGATCAAGGCCGTCCTGTCCGGCGTGGGCGATGTTCCCGACCGGGGCGCGCTGGCGCTGATTGCGCCGTATCAGGCACAGGACGCGTTTCGGGCCGAGGCCGACATCGCAGCGGAAAAGGTGCGCCGTCAATTCTTCAGCGCCAACACCTGCGACGGTACCGGCGGGGCCAAGCGCATGATTGACGGCGACGTGAACACCCGCTGGCGTTCCGGCGCGGTGCAAACGCCGGGGCAGTGGATACAAATTGATATGGGCGAAAAGGCCCGGGTGACCGGGGTCGTGCTCGATACCAGCCGGAGCGCCACGGAATTCCCGCGCGCCTGGGAAATCTACGTGTGCGACGACCCGGCCAACCCGGGCAAGCCTGTCGCCGCAGGCACCAGCGAGAAACCCGTAACCGAGGCGCACTTCGCTCCTGTCGATGGACGGTATGTGAAGTTTGTGCAAACCGGCACGGCGGATGTGTGCTGGTCGGTGCATGAGTTGCACATCCTGAGCGATTGACACGCACCGACACGGAAGACATGAGCGCCCCGCCGGAGAAGCTCCGGCGGGGCGCTGTATTCGGTGCATTGGCCTTGGGGTTTGGCTTAGACTCTTCCCATTCAAGGAGTACGACGACAATGATACGAACAGTGCTTTCGGCCCTGTGCTTGGGCTTGTTCATTTCGTTTGCCGCAATCGCGCTGGATGTTGGCGTGGGCACGGCGGACATCACACCGGACGTAAAGGCGTACAAGGTGCCGATGTCGGGATATGGCGCGCGGCTGGGCCGTCCGTCCACGGGGGTGCATGACCCGCTGGAGGCGAAGGTGCTGTTTCTGCGCGACGGCGCGGAAACCTCTGTGCTGGTGTGCTGCGACCTGCGCTCGATTACGCCCGAGTTCAAGCAGGCCATTGTGGCGCAGTGCGCCGACCTGAAGATTGATGCCGATCATCTGTTCATGGCCGCGTCTCACACGCACGACGGACCGTCGATGTACCCCGAGAAGTTCTGGCAGATGCAGTTCGGCAAATATGATCCGGCGATCATCAGCCCGATGGCCTCGGCGGTGGCGGCGGCGATTCACGATGCGGCGAAGAACGCCGCGCCCGCGCGGGTGGGCTTTGGCGAGGTGGATGCTGTCGGATTCACGCACAACCGCCGCTGGGGCTATGACACCGACGCGCGCAAGGCAGCGGGGGAGACACCCCTGACGGAGCCGATTGTCTGGATGCTGCGCGTGGACGGCATGGATGGCGCTTGCCGCGGGTTGCTGGTCAATTTCGCGTGCCACCCCACGATTCTGGACGCCGACAACATGTTGCTCTCCGCCGAATGGCCCGGGGTGATGCGGCGCGAACTGGAGAAACAGATTCCCGGCGCGACGGCGCTCTTCACCAACGGCGGCGAGGGCGACCAGTCGCCCGACGGCGCGAATGGCGAAAGCAATTTCCAGCGAATGGAGGATTTCGGCACGCGCCTGGCGCGGCTGATTGCAGAGAAGGCCAAGTCCGTTGAGACCAGGCCCGGACTTTCCGCGCACAGCGCGCGGGTGCTGGCCGAACTGCCGCCATTGTATTTCCCTGAAAGCGCCAAGGCCAAGTTTGCCAAGATGGCCGAGGCCGCGACGGAGGCGCTGCCGCGCAAGGCGGAGATCCAGATGCTGCGCATCGGCCCGGCGGCGCTGGTGGGACTCCCCGGCGAGCCGATCCTCGCGGTGGCGCAGTCCGTGCGGCAGGCCGTGCAGGCGGCGGGTCTTGAGCGCGCCGTCCCGGTAGGCCTTGCCAATGACTACGTCGGCTACATCGTCAATGAGAAGGAATACCCGCACGGCGGCTACGAGGTGGAAAGCCGCTCCTATTACGGACCGGGACTCGGCACGTTCATGGCGGAACAGGCGGGCGCGCTCGCGCAGACAGCGAAGTGAAAATGTAGGACAGGTGCCCTCGCCTGTCGTCCCATGGCCCGCGTTAAAGACCGACAGCCGAGGGCGGTTGCTGCAAACCGACAGCCGAGGGCGGCTGTCCCAGATGAGGACGCGCTGAGATGAAAAGAATTGGACTGTTGGCGATGGCGGCGTTGTGTCTTGCGGCGGGTGCTTTGTCGGAGGAAAAAACGAGCCTTCTGCGGCCGCCGCTCAACATACTGTCCTTTGCACTGCCCAACACCCCGCCCGCTGAGGTGTGGTTTGAGGAGCCCCGGGACATTGTGGCGCTGGATGTGGAATCAGACGATCCCCTGCCTGATGACCTGGTGGTGTCGTACCAGCGCAAGGTGTGGCCCGAGACCCGTCTGGAGGAATCGTCCAAGAGCCATCCCGGCGGATTCGGCTGGATAGGCCAGGACGACTGGTTCAACGGACACTGGCAGCATGCCGCCGTCGAGGTGCAACGGTTCAAAGAAAACCACCTCGCCTGCATCCGGTTCAAGGGGCTTAAGACGGAGTTTCCAAAGACCGACCTTGGCGACTACGACGTCACATTCCGGAGGACCTATGCGGTCAAGGTGGAGGGAAAGGACAATCTGCGGATTACCCGTGTGCACACCATGTCGGCCCCGGCGCACACCGATCTGATTGTGGAACTGGACGCCGGGAAGACGACACCGGACGGGGATGCGGTGGTCGTTGAAGGATACAACGCGGTGCCCTTCGTGGAGGAAAGGCACCGGCCGCGCCGTTTCCGCGTTGCCGTGGAGCACATGGCCCCGGCCCATGCGTACAGCGGCGACGAGAGCATGGTGAAGTTCGCTTTCGGAAAGGAGGCCTTCACCGTCTCCCTTGTGAGCCTCGAAAAGGACGGCCCCGTCTGGTACGAGGATCTGGGTGTATATATCACCCGGATGGGCGGCTACATGAACTTTTCCCAGTACCAGGAACGCATCAAGGACAGCAAGACCATCAGCCAACGGGTGCTGGAGCACGAGGAACAGAGTCTGGACGGTGCCCGAATGGGCCAGCCGCGCCCGCACGTGGACAACTACAACCTCGGCTGCACGGGCGCGGCGCAGCGGTTCTGGCTCGACTTCAACGGCGACATCACTCTATTCAAGCGCAACGTGACCTGGCTGCCCAGCATGCATCCGGAGCGGTGGAAGAACGCAGGCGGCGACGCGGGCCGGTTCTATTTCGGCCTCGAAAACGGGCGTTTCACGTCGCGCCATCCCGACCCCGAGCCGGTGATGGCCTACAACATTACGGCGCAGAAAGAGGGACTTTCGGTGGAGCAGCAGTCCTTTGCCGTGCCGCTCATGACGCCGATCCTCACAGGGGACTGGCAGGGGGGCGACACGATGGTCGCGCTTCTGCGGTTCCGTTTCAGGAACGACGGCGCGGCACCAACGCGTGCCGAATTGCCGATTCAGTACACGCAGGAAGGGGGGCGTTCCAACCAAAGTGCCCACGCTATTCCGCACGGTCCGCTGGATGCGTTGACCGTGGAGGGCACCCGCATTTTGAGTTCGTTTGATGACAAACCTTATGTGCGCTGCGCGTTGGACACGGCCATGGCAGTCGAAACGCGGGGTGACACGGTGCTGGTGAGCCGCGAACTCCAGCCCGGCGAAAGCTGCGACGTGGTGGTGAAGATCCCGTACGTGGTGCCGGAAGGCAATAACGAACTGACCGCATTGGATGGGCTGAACTTTGACGTCTGCCAACCGCAGGTGACCAAGTACTGGCGGAACGTGGCGGGACAGGGCGCGCGCGTGCAGGCGCCGGC
>CAIJOU010000204.1 GCA_903822375.1 Candidatus Hydrogenedentota bacterium | reverse complement strand
GGCGAAATGGGCCGGTGCATCGATCGCACCGGCATCCAGTTTCGCATGCTCAACCGGTCCAAGGGCCCGGCCGTCCACTCGCCGCGCGCCCAGGCCGACCGCGTGCTCTACCAGTGCGACATGAAGCGCGTCTGCGAGAATGAGCCCAACCTGGTGCTCAAGCAGGCCGAGGTGGTGGACCTGATCGTGCATGACGGCGCGATTGCGGGCGTGCGCACCAGCTACGGCGAGGAAATCGCCGCACGCGCGGTGATCGTCTGCACCGGCACCTTTCTGCACGGACGGCTGCATTTCGGCATGACCACCGTGTCGGGCGGGCGCGGCGGCGCGCCCGCGGCCGACGGGCTGAGCAAGGCCTACCGCCATCTCGGCTTTCCCGTGGGCCGGCTCAAAACGGGCACCTGCCCGCGCATCCACCGGCGAAGCATCTATTTGGACGCGCTCACGGAACAGCCCGGCGATCCGGACCCGCGCCCCTTCTCTTTTTCGACGCCCGTCGTGGGGTTCAGCCGTAATCTGGCGTCCTGCTGGGTGACGCAGACCACCGAGGCCACGCGCGACATCATCCTGCGCAATATGGATCGCTCTCCCCTCTATTCGGGAAAGATCGAGGGCGTCGGCACGCGCTACTGTCCCAGCATCGAGGACAAGATCGTCAAGTTCCCCGACAAGCCGCGGCACCATCTGTTTCTCGAGCCCGAAGGGCTCAGCACGGCGGAATTCTACGTCAACGGCATGTCTACCAGCCTGCCCGAAGACGTGCAGTTGGAGATGCTGCACAGTTGCCCGGGCCTGGAGCACGCCGAGATTATCCGGCCCGGCTATGCCGTTGAATACGATTTTGTGCCGCCGACGGAACTGAAGCTGACGCTCGAAACGAAGCGGGTCAGCGGGCTCTTTCATGCGGGCCAGATCAACGGCACCTCGGGCTACGAGGAGGCGGCCGCGCAGGGCATCCACGCGGGCATCAACGCCGTGCGCGCGCTCGAAGGCGCGTCGCCGCTGATCATCGGCCGCAATGAGGCCTTTCTCGGTGTGATGGTCGACGACATCGTCACGCGCGGCGTGCTCGAACCCTACCGCCTGTTCACCTCGCGCGCCGAATACCGGCTGCACCTGCGCCACGACAATGCCGACGAACGCCTGGCGAAATACGGTTTTGCCAATGGGGCCACGCGCAACGCATTGGTGGAAAAGCAGCGCGGCGCGGCCGAAGAACTCCGCCGCATTGAGACGGCGTCCCTGGCCCCGTCGGAGGAGCTCAATACCTTGCTGATCGAACGGGGCGGTGCGCCCATAAACCAGTCGCAGAAGGTCGCGCATTTGCTGCACCGGCCCAATCTCGGGCTGGACGACCTGTGGCGCTTCTGCCCGCCGCCAACCCCCGTATCTCTGGAGGTGCGGGAGCAGGTGGAGATTCACATCAAATACGCGGGCTACATGGAGCGGCAGGACAAGGCGATAGACCGTTTTCTCAAGTCCGAATCATTGCCCATCCCCGCCGATTTCGACTATGACACACTGGAGGGCCTGCCCCGCGAGAGCCGACAGCGCCTCAAAGAGGTGTGCCCCGCCACCTTCGGCCAGGCCGGCCGCATCCCCGGCGTGCGCCCCCCCGACCTTGCCGTGCTGCACATCCACCTCGAGAAGCGGCGGCGCACGGGCCTATAAGGGGATTCATCGCAGGAATGGCCCTCCCGCTCAAATGCGGGCTCTCCGGCCGAAGGTTCTACTCTCCTGCGTGGGTGATGACCAGTTCGAGAGACGCCTCGCGGGTGCCTTCCTCCAAGGGATAGCAGACTTCCAAACCGGCCGCGGTTTCATCAACTGTCGGTGCGGCCAAGGCTGTATTGACCCGCACATCCAGCCCTGGAAGCGTCCAGTGTCCGGCTGCGACGGCTGCGGCCTGGGCGCCCGGCGCGTGCACTTCGAAGCAGACGTTCCTGCCCATTTTCCTGCCGTAGAGCTTCCTGCATTGCATGGTCAGGGTGTTCTTCCCGGCAACCGCCTCAACGCTGAAATCGCCGCGCAGGCGCATCCAGCAAATGCCGCCGTCGGGACCGACCCAATGGGCCGTGGCCGGATGCGCCTGTTCGGGGGAGTCCTTGAACGGCGGCGTGGCCCCGCCGCCAATCATGAGATCCTTTGAGAACCATGCGGTGGCCACCCTCTTGCCGCCCAGGCCGATGGGCCGGCGCAGCATCCGTTCGCCCTGGAACGCCTGCAACTGCGGCAGAATCGCCGCGGGGGGTTCCTGACGCACGAGCGCATAGGAGGGAATGGCGAAGCGTTCCCCCTCTTTGGCCGCGCGGGACCCGGCGGCGGGAAGCGGTGACAGCTGTGCGGGCACGCAAAAGGCGATCCACACCCCGGCGAGCGCTACATACTGCTGCATGTCCATGCCATACGCCCGGTCGAAGGGTCCGCACAGGTTGCGCATGCCGGGATGGTAGAACGCCGCGATATCCCGCCAGAACCCCTCCTCCATTTCCTTGGCCATTCCGGCCATTTCGCGCGTTACGGGGTGCGTGCGCCAGAGTCCAAGGCCGTAGAGGTCGACCCCGCCGTAGGTGGGCGAATTGTATTCGTCGAAAGAGCCGTTCGCTTTGAAGTTGCGATAGATCATTCCGGCAAGCCGGCCGCCATGGTCGTGCCATTCGGTAACATCAAAGCGTTTTCCCGCATAGCCGAGCAGGTGGGCGCTCATCAGGGCGATGTTGGTGTACTGCGGCCGAACCCTGCGCTCATGGTCGCCCGCGGCGGCGCGCCGGATGCACTGTTCCAACAGGGCGGTGCTTGGGGCGTCGAGAAGCGGGCCGAACTCCTCCAGCAGGAGAATTTCGATGGAGCCGATGAATTCGCGCCAGTTGGGGTCAAGACTCGGCTGCGCGTGCAGGTCGGGAAGCGTGGACCGGTCCTCGGCGCGCATGGGCCAGATGCCGTGGTCGGCGCTTTGAGGCGCGTCGACCTGGACGCACGCGAGGGCCGCAATGATGCGCCGCGCCCGCGCCGCATCGCCTGGACCGTTGCGCAGCATCAACCCGAGGGCGTACTGTGCCGAACCCCGCGTGCCGTGCCCGCCTGCCTCACCGATCAAACCTGCCTGCTCGTCCCACTGGCCGTCCGCGTATTGCACGGCGGACTCCGCCAGACTCTTCACCGTGGGCGGCAATGAATCCAACGATTTTGGCGGGGACATATTCTGTCCGGCGGCAAGCGCGGTGGCCGACGCGACAAGCAACACCCCGCCTACGATTGTGCTGAATAGTCTGAACAAACGATTTCTCCCTGCAACTGCGGCTGGAAACGTGCAAAGACACTGGACCACAAGAACACGCCGCCGGTTTTGCCCGGGAGAGAAAAGGAGCTTGCCAACCGTTCCCGCCCATCGGGCGGGGACCACAATGACATTCGGCAGGGCCCCTGCCAGACCGTGTTGATAACGGCAAGATGCCCTGCCGAAGCCTGTTGTTTCCGGCTATTACTCTACGGTAAGTAGCCCGAAGGCGTTTGCGAATCCGGAATTCACCGGCGCGCGGCCCAGTTTTTCGTATTTCACGAATTCCACATGCCCGTCCATATACATTACATTCGCGCCGCCGGGAACGTGGTTGAACAGGCTGGGGGTGATGGATAACTGGTCAAACATGACAAAGACGGAACTTTGTGCCACGCTTGCGGACCCGGCATTGTTAATGTCAGTGATGAGGAAGCGCTCAATCCCCTCGCGCAGGCGGTATAGGGTGGCACCGCCGGCATTGCCGTAGGGCACCCCGGGTTGCAGGTCCTGGTCGGCCTTGGGATACTCGCCCTGCAGTGAGCCGTTCAGGTACTGCGCCACGCTGATGTCCAATGTGCCTCCGGAACCCGTTATGAGGGCTTGCAGGAGCTGTGCCGCCTGAATCGGCAAGTTGGCATTGGGGTCGGGTGGGGCGTAGCCGCTCAACAGGGTGGAAATCATCAACAGGGTGTTGAACGAGCTCACTGGCGCCTGGGGGTCGGTGGCATTGCACTGGTCAAGCACCCAGCCGAGATACCCGTAACTCGCGTCAATGGCCCGCGCACAACTCTGGTCGTAGTCGGAGGTGTATCCAAGACACCAGTTGCCGTCGGGTCCCTTGGCGTTCTTCAGATGGGACTGGAGCTTTGCGTCGGACGGACAAAAAATGATGGCCGGGTCGGTCAGATACTCAGGGTAAAGACAGAACACGTTCGGGCCCGCATCAATGGCGCCGCCCGGTGTGCCGTCCAGCTTTTTGTAGCCGCCGGCCTGAAGCGGGGGAAAGGCGCCCTTGGCCTCGTTGGCGTACATTTTGAACACGAGGCCCCACTGTTTTAGGTTGTTTTGACAGGACGCACGCCGCGCCGATTCGCGGGCGCGCGCCAGCGCGGGGAGAAGGATCGCCGCCAAAATGCCAATGATGGC
>CAIJOU010000203.1 GCA_903822375.1 Candidatus Hydrogenedentota bacterium | reverse complement strand
GTCGTTGGTGGTTTGAGCTGCTCAGCCCATCTTTGCAAAAAAAAGGCGTATTGTCAATAGATATGCCGTTGTAATATCAACAAACACAAACAGTTACAAAAACACGGGATCACTCAGGGCCGCCGCCCCGGGCGTTGCGGTCGGCCGGTTTTGTTGCTAGAATGGAACATGGAGGTGCAACGCTCATGATTACGCAGATTGAACAGGTGATACGCACGCTGGAAAACCGGGACGCCGGCTGGGTGGCGCGCCGCGACGCCGCGGAACTGCTGGGCAAGGCGGCCCAGTACGCCATCTCGGCGCTCAGTTCGCAGCGCAACGACGCCGACATGGACGTGCAGTTGCAGGTGGAACGGTCGCTGGAGGGGCTTTACGCCCTCGCGCCGCCCGGCATGGTGCACCGGGGGGAATTCACGCTGCGCGACCTCGCCGCGGCCTGCGACAAGCGCCCCGCCCGCATTGTCGAGCCCTTTGGGGACGGCTATCTGGTGACCGTGCGCCTTGACCCGGAGCGTTCGCAGCGGGTGCACATCATGCCCTACGAGACCCGTGACGGCCGCCGCATCATCCGCATCTACAGTTCCTGCGGCCCGGCCACGCCCGAGGCCATGGCATGGCTGCTCCGGTCCAATGGAAAACTGACCCACGGCGCTTTTGCCGTGCTTACCTCCAAGGACGGCTCCGAGCAGATCGTGCTGCTCAACAATCTTCTGCGGCAGGACGCCACCCCGGACGCGGTCAAGATGTCGGTCAAGCAAATCGCCTTTTACAGTGACCAATTCGAACAGCGGATCAACCAGCTCGAGGAATTCTGAGCGGCCCGGAGGCCCCCATGCGCATCGCGGATGTGGAACGCGAAATTCAGGAGGGGGGCGAACCGCCTTTCGGCCCGGGTGGCCATTACGCCGGGGCCAGTCTCGCCGGGGCGCAACTGGCGGGACTTCGGCTGTCCGGGGCGGACTTCACCGGCGCGAACCTCCAGGGGGCCGACCTGTCAGGCGCATGCCTGGACAATGCCTGCCTGCGCGGTGCCAATCTTTCCGGCGCCAATCTCTCGCTGGCCGTTCTCGGCGGGGCCGATCTGACCGGAGCCTGCCTGCGCGGCGCCAATCTGAGCCGGGCGAATCTCGTGGGAACCCGTGCGGACAACGCCAATTTCACCGACACGAATCTCTACTATTCCAGGCCGGGCAACGGCCGCTTTCAGAACGCGCTCTTTCAGGGAGCAAACATCCAGCGGGCCATCTTTCGCCGGGCTGACCTGCGCGCCGCGGATTTCTCCGGAGCAACGGGCCAGGCGAATTTTGAGGATGCCCAACAGTGAGCGCGCCGCACCTGATACTGGCCCACTTCGTCACGGACAACAACGAGGCGAACTGCTGGATAGCGGCCTGTGCGGACACGAAGCAGGCGATGGTGGTGGATGTGCCCTCCCCGGATCCGCGCATTTTCCAGTACCTGGACGCGCATGACCTCCAGCTTGCGGGCGTCTTCATCACCCATGCGCACTATGACCATATTGACGGGTTGGCGTCCCTGCTTTCCAGTCAACATGTCCCCGTCTACGCAGCCGCGTCCCTGCCGGGCGGCATCAGCACGGTGACGGTCCGGGCGGAGCATGAAATCGTGCTGGGCGCGCTCAGGGGACGCGTGGTTGAAACGCCGGGGCACACGCCCGATTCGATCAGCCTTGTGCTGCCCGGCGTGGTGTTCACCGGTGACGCGCTCTTCGCCGGGTCCATCGGCGGCACCGCCAACGACCGCGACAAGCAACGCGAGATTACGGCTGTCCGCGAACAGATTCTGTCACTGCCCGAAGACTGGTTGATCTGCCCCGGTCACGGCCCGTCCAGCACCGTCGGCGTCGAATGGCGCTTCAACCCCTTCTTCAACCCGCCAAGGAAGTAGAATCTCCTGCCCGCAACGGCTCCTATTTTGGAGTGCGGTGGCAGAGCGCAGCGGCGACACCGCTTTGGTTGGTTCCACGCGAGCCAAGAAAGGAATCACGTCCCAATGAATGCCACCGCCACACGCCGTCAGTTCCTGGCTGCCGCTGCCATGGCCCCGTTCGTTGCCGCCACGCCGTGCGCAACGGCGAAGCCGTCGCACGGTGCATCGGCCGCCCCGGCGCGCTTCTTCTTCACTTCGCAGGGCAGGACGGCCATGATGAACGCCGACGGCTCGGGTCTGCGGTGGTTCGAATTTGACGTGCCCAACCAGGCCACCTGGCAGCCCTGCGGCTTTTTCAGCGACGGGCGGCGCGTGCTGTTCCTGAGCATGGAGCCGCGCCTCGACGGCCCGGGAAAACCCTTCAGCGAGTACTACCACAAGACACCCTGCCACGTCTGGGTGCATGACCTCGATAGCGGCACGCTGACCGAAGTGGCCACGAAAGACCGCATGGCGCCGTTCTACACGCCCCAACTGCTGCTCAACGACCACCGCATCCTGATGCAGGTGGTGCGCGACGGGGCCGGACAGATCTTCAGCATGAACCTCGACGGCTCGGACGCGAAGGAGTTCACCCGCGCCGAGGAAGGCATGCCCTACGGGCTCAACCTCAGCCCCGATGGCAAACGCGTTGCCTACCATCTGGCCAGCCCGCAGGGCTACCAGATCTGGGTGAGCGACGCCGACGGCGGCAACCGCGTCAAGGTCATTGGAGACCCCGAACACCTCTATTTCTGCCCCTGCTGGTCGCCCGACGGCCAGTGGCTCATCTTCCAGGACTGTCACTACCACCAGGACCCCGGCCACGACTGGTCCGATCTGTTCCTGAGCCGTCCCGACGGTTCGGAGCAGCGGCCGCTGACAAAGGACCAGGCGCTTTGGTTCGCCGCCAGCTACGGCCCGGCCGACAACCACGGCAACGGTTCGAACGTGCCGGTGTGGTCGCGCGACGGCAAGGTGCTCTGTTCGCACCGCCTGCCCGGCGCAAAGACCGCCTGGGAATTCCAGCCGCAGCGGCCCGACACGGACCACTTCAATCGCGACTTCAAGCCCGAAGCCGCCAAGGGTGGCACCGAAATCTGCAAGATTGATCCGAAAGACGGCGCGGTCACAAAAGTTACCCAGCCCGGCGAGGGCGTGTGGGACTTCCGTCAGAGCGACTCCTCCGACGGTAGACTCATCATCTTCTGCCGCGCCAAGACCGGCGACTCCCCCGCCGTCTGGGTCATGAACGCCGACGGCACCAACCAACGCGAACTATCCAAAGGCCTCGACAACCGCGGCGCCGATCATCCCCGCTGGGTTCCACGACAGTCATAGGGCGCACCGCAGTCAAACCTGACGCGCCGTTTCTGTCGCGCGCTGGACCATTCCAGCCCCTCATGGGTTTGGCCGGGGGGTATGCACCGCTTTGGCACCAACAGCCTGCAAGAAGACGGCCCTCTGTTTGCGCCGGCAAAAGCGATGCACGATGTTGAACTAAGGTATTTGGCGCGCGCAATTCAGGGATTTCCCCTGACCTATCCCCAGTTTGGTGCCGCCTGCAGCGTGACCAGAAACCTTAACGCATCCAGTGCGTATTGCAGGC
>CAIJOU010000202.1 GCA_903822375.1 Candidatus Hydrogenedentota bacterium | reverse complement strand
GTCGACAGCGGCACCGCGGCCGGGGCACCGTCCACGGACCTGCTCGGACGCATCCGACCCCAAGGGGCGGGTGTTGACATGGGTGCGTATGAATTCTGTCCGGGGGATGATGTGCACGCGGTGTTTGCGCCTCCAGTGCTTCGCGTAAATGCAGCCTCCACGGCAGCGTTCCCCGATGGCCTGACCTGGCAGACGGCCTTTCGCACGCTACAGGCGGCCGCAGACCAATCAGGCTATGGCGGGGAAATCTGGGTAGCTGCGGGCACCTACACGGCGGCTGCGGGAAACGAGGTGGTGCGCTTGCTTCCGGGAACTTCTGTTTTCGGTGGTTTTGCCTGCACCGAAACCGCCAGAGAGCAGCGGGACTGGACGGCCAATCCGACCATCATTGACGGACAGAGCGGGCGCCGCTGTGTCACCGCCGCAGCTTCAAGCACCGTGAATGGATTCACCCTCCAGAACGGCAAATCGGGCTCTGGCGGCGGGATGTATTCCGGCACGGCGACCAATTGCATCTTTGCCGAGAATACGGCGTCCGCTGGCGGCGGGATGTGTGGCGGCACGGCGACCAATTGCATCTTTGCCGAGAATACCGCGTCCGCTGGCGGCGGAATGTATCACGGCACGGTGACCAACTGCACCTTCACCGCAAATACCGCATCCGATGGCGGCGGGATGTATGAAGGCACGGCGACCAACTGCATCATCTGGGGCAATACGCCCAATCTGCCTTATTCGACAACGGTCTCCTATTCCTGCCTGTCGGCAGCCACCACGGGCGCCGGGAACATCATCGGCAATCCGGGATTCGTAAATCCTTGGGGGGGCGATTTCCGGCTGCGCGCCGATTCACCCTGTATCGACGGCGGCACCGCGGCGGGCGCACCGGCCACGGATATGCTCGGCCGCGCGCGACCCCAGGGCGCGGGCTTTGACATGGGCGCCTACGAGTACCATTCAGGCGACGACATCGGCGCCGTAGACGCCCCCATCCTGCGGGTGAGCCTCGCTTCAACCGCGGCGAATCCGGATGGACTGACTTGGCAGACAGCCTTTGGCACGCTTCAGGCGGCGGCCGACCGCTCAGGGCGTCATGGCGCGGAAATCTGGGTGGCCGCAGGCACCTACACGGGAACCGGGAACGAGGTGGTCTGCCTGACTTCGGGAAGCCTGCTGTTCGGCGGATTCAACGGCTCAGAGACCGCCCGCGACCAGCGTGACTGGACCGCAAATCCGACCATTATCGACGGCCAAAGCGCGCGGCGCTGCGTGACCGCCACAGACACAAGCGCCGTGGATGGATTTACGCTGACCAACGGCCATGCCCTTGAGGGCGGCGGGATGTATTACGGCACGGCGACCAACTGCATTTTCATTAGCAATGAGGCTTATGGCTACTTGACCTGTGATGGGCCGTTTTGCGATAAGAATCATGGCTTTGGCGGCGGGATCTACGGCGGCATCGCGGCCAACTGCACCTTCACCGGAAACACCGCTTACTCCGATGGCGGGGGGATCTATTCGGGTGCGGCGACCAACTGCACCTTCACAGGGAACTCGGCGGATGGCTTTGGCGGCGGGATGTATGACGGTGCGGCGACCAACTGCACCTTCACCGGGAACTCGGCGTATGACTACGGCGGCGGGATGTATGACGGTGCGGCGACCAACTGCATTTTCATCGGAAACAGGGTAACGGTCGATGACTATGCATATGGCGGCGGGATGTGTGGCGGCACGGCGACCAACTGCATCTTCACCGGAAACGAGGCCCCGCTCGGCGGCGGCAAGGGCTTCGGCACGGCGACCAACTGCACGTTTTTCGGCAATCAAGCCAGGGGCTATTCGTACTGCATTGATGATGAAGGGGGAGGAGATCCCTGCGGATATTTTGACGGTAAAGGGGGTGGGATGTTTTCCGTCAGTGCGACCAATTGCATCCTCTGGCAGGACAGCCCCACAGAGGTTTACTATATGTCTCCGTCGTTCTCCAGTGTTTCCGACTACCCATATTTCGTAAATGCGGGGGCCGGGGATTTCCGGCTCCAGCCCGGTTCTCCCTGCATCGACACGGGCACGGCCACGGGGGCGCCCGCCACCGACATCGTTGGCACGCCCCGCCCGCAGGGCGCGGGTTTCGACATGGGTGCCTATGAGGCTTTGGTGCCGGTAACCATGCCGGACCTGTCCGGGCTGGCCCGTTCGGCCGCGCGGGAGATGGTTGCGTCCGCGCAATTGTACGTACGCAACGAGACCGACGAGTATCACCCCACCGTGCCGAACGATCATGTTATTCGCCAGACCCCGGTCGCGGGCGCTCAAGTTTTGTCGAATACGCCGGTGGACCTGGTGCTTTCCAAGGGTCCGCAACCGGTGGCCGCACCCGATGTGATCGGCCAGACGCAGGACGCGGCCACCGTGGCCATCACGGGCGCGGGCCTTGTCGTTGGCACCGTGACCCAAGTCTACAGCCTGACCGTGCCTGCGGGCACCGTGATGGCGCAGACCCCGATCGGGGCAGCGCAGGTGCTTCCCGGCACGGCCGTGGATCTGGTGGTCAGCCGGGGCGGCATTAACGTGCCTGATCTGGCGGGCCAGGCGCAGAGCGCCGCGTCAACGGTTCTCACCACCGCAGGACTCGCGGTCGGGACGGTGACCCTGCAGTACAACCTGATCGTGCCTGTGGGCAGCGTAATTTCTCAATCCGTTGCGGCGGGCACACTGGTGCTTCCCGGCGCAGTCGTCGATCTCGTGGTCAGCAAGGGCGGCATCGCCGTGCCCGTCGTGACGGGGCAGGCGCAAAGCGCCGCCGTCACCGCGTTCACGAACGCGGGCCTCGCACTCGGCGTGGTGACGCAGCAAAACAGCGCGACCGTGCCGGTTGGCGCGGTCATCGCGCAAACGCCGGCGGCGGGCACCCCCGTGCTGCCCGGCACAGCCGTCGATCTGGTGGTCAGCCGCGGGGCGGCCCCGTCCGTCATGCCCGACGTTGTCGGCCAGACACAGACCCAGGCACAGGCAGCCATCACCGATGCGGGGCTGACAGCAGGCACCATAACGCAGGCGCACAGCGACAGCGTTGCGGCGGGCAGCGTGATGGCGCAGAGTCCCCCAGCGGGCACAGAACTGCCCGCGAGCACGCTGGTGAGCATTGTCGTGAGTATGGGTCCGGCTCCTGTGGCCGAAGGGGAAGGCGAACCCGTGGATACCGATACGGCGCGGCAGCAGTTGGCTGCGGCCCACGCCTCGGCGGACAGCAACGGTGACGACAAGCTGTCCTTCACCGAGGCCTCTATCGTGATTCCCGGACTGACGCAGGCCGTGTTCGACGAACTCGACACAGACGGCGACGGACAGTTGAGCGCTGACGAACTGGGTGTCGTGGAGGACTCGGGATGCACAGGGTGCCGTGGCGGAAAAGGCGCGTACAGTCCGTTTGGCTGGGGCAAGGTGGCGGGCAGCCTGTTTTGAAGAGCATGGCGCAGTCCAGTTGCGGCCGGAACGGTCCAATCCAGGGTCTTTGCGTACCCCGTGTGCAGGGTTCCGATGCTTCCTTTTGAGTGCGTGCGGCCATGCCGCCGCTTTTCTTCCCGCAGGCCATGCCTGCGGGATCGCCGGGGCACGGCCCCGGCGAAAAAAAGCTGTGGCATGGCCACAGAACTCAAAAAACGGCAAACCGCGTTCGTGGGCACGGGAGTGGTTTTATGCTTTTCACGAATTTCAGGAAGGCGCCGCCCGTCGTGGTTTGGGCACGTTTGTCCTCCTTGTTCATTGTCCATTAATTCAGTCTTCATTGTTGGGTTTGAGTGAATCTCTTTACTATTTTCCTGGTCCGTGCTATATTTTTTCGAGTGAATGTGTTTTGAATCGCAGCAGCAGTGCTGATGACCGTTTTCGCAAGGGGCGCGATGGACACGGAGATGAAGGGACGTGGGAATCACCGTGAGAAAGAGGGGCACATTATGGCCAAGACGCGCACGCATCTTTGGTTCTGTGGCATTGGCCGAGCCCGCTTCAGTATCTTTCTGCTGCTAATCCTGACCGCCACCGCATCCCATGCTGCCGTTTGGTACGTCAATACGGCTTCGTCCGCCATCACGCCCGACGGCAAAACTTGGGCCACTGCCTATCCCGACCTCCAGTCCGCGCAGAAAGACGCCGCTTCCGGCGACGAGGTCTGGGTGGCCAAAGGAACCTATATCGGCACCAGCGCTGAGGTGGTCTGGATCATTATGGCCGTGGGCCTGTACGGTGGTTTCTTGGGCAACGAAACGTTCCGCGAACAGCGTGATGGGACCGCAAACCCGACCATTATCGATGGCCAAAATGCGCGGGGGTGTGTTTGGGCCGGGAACGGGGCTTTTCTGGACGGGTTCTGGATTCAGCACGGATACGGGGATATCGGAGCCGGGATGTACAACGGAACGGCCATCAACTGCACTTTCACGGAAAACGAGGCCCGGCGTGACGGCGGTGGTGCATACAATTGCACGGCAAACAATTGCATCTTTGCAAAAAACAGCGCGAAGCGCTATGGCGGCGGGATATATGGCGGCACGGCAAACAACTGTACCTTCATGGAGAATACCGCTAGTTCAGGCGGCGGGATCTATAGCGGAACGGCCAACAACTGCACGCTAACCGGCAACTCGGCCTCGTACAGTATCGATTATGAGGATTCCAGCAACGGTGGAGGGATGTGCAGTAGCACAGCCAACAACTGCACCTTCATGGAGAATACCGCCAGTTCAGGCGGCGGGATATATGGCAGTAGGGCCACGAACTGCACAGTCACCGGGAACTCGGCATACTACGGCGGGGGCATGTATGACAGCGCGGCAGCGAACTGCACCGTCACCAGGAACGCTGCAAGCGATGGCGGCGGTATGTACGGCGGCACGGCACGCAACTGCATTATCTGGGGAAACAGATACGGCGAAGCAAGAACAACTTCAGTTTCGTTTTCCTGCCTGTCGGAGGAAAATCCGGGAGAGGGAAATATCACCAGCAGTCCCCGCTTTGTGGACCCATGGGCGGATGATGTTCGGTTACGCATTGACTCGCCCTGCATTAATGCGGCAAGCCCTGACGGGGCACCTGTCACGGACCTGCTGGGCCGTGTGCGGCCCCAGGGTGCCGGTGTGGACATGGGGGCGTATGAATACACGCCGGGAGACGACGCGAATGCAGTGATTCCGCCAACTTTGCTCCGGGTGAATGCGGCTTCCACTGCGGCCAACCCGGACGGACTGACCTGGGAGACGGCCTTTTCCACACTTCAGGCGGCGGCGGACCGCGCGGGTTCTGGCACCGAAATATGGGTGGTCCAGGGAACCTACACCGCGGTGGATGGAGACCAGGTGCTTCTGCTGGAACCGTACACGACCGTGTATGGCGGCTTTTCGGGCACCGAAACCAGCCGCGACCAGCGCAGCTCGGATGCCACAGTGACAGTCATTGACGGCGGCGGGAAACTGTCCTGCGTCAACGCAAACCCATCAAGCGTTGTGGACGGATTTACGTTAAAGAACGGCTACAGCGCGTACGGGGCGGGAATGTATAACGGCACCTGCGTCAACTGCATCTTTAATGCGAACCACGCATATGATAGCGGTGCGCTGTACGAGGGCAACGCAGTCAACTGCGTCTTCAGTGCCAATCAGGGCGGGGCGATGCGCGGAGGCACCGCCATCAACTGCGCATTCAACGGAAACACTGCCGTTGAAGGCGGGGCGATGTATGGAGGCACAGCGACAAACTGCTCATTTACCAACAACACTGCCGCAGGCTATTGGCGCTGGATTGAGGGCTGGATTAAGGGATTAGGCGGAGCCTTGTATGGTACTGCGGCAACAGACTGCAGCTTCTTCAGGAACCATGCCGATGACCAGGGCGGAGGCATGTACGAGGGCGCGGCCGTCAATTGCCTGTTCCTAGGCAATCAGGCATGGCGGGGCGGCGGAATATACAACGGTTCAGGCTGGTTTCTGGAAACACTCCTCCAACCGGCGACGGTGGCCATCCTCACGGGCGATGGTAGCTTTGGCATCGTTTCCAATCGGTTTGGGTTCAACATCCGCG
>CAIJOU010000201.1 GCA_903822375.1 Candidatus Hydrogenedentota bacterium | reverse complement strand
GGTTCCGCTGCGCTCCACCCGTGGCTACTATTGTTTGGCCCCTTCGGGGCCAAGGCCCCGCCTCCCCCCGTCATTCCCGCGCAGGCGGGAATCCAGTTTCTCGCGGCGGCCCCCCGTGCAGGGGCATGAACCCACGCCTTCGCTGGGATGACAGCTGGAAATCGGCCTGCTCTTCTTTTTGCTGTGTCACACTTGGCAATGTCCCCATCCCAAAAGCTATGCTTCTCCTCGGGCCGCTGCCAGAGCGCCGCCCAAGGAGTATTGCATGACCACCTCTCAGCATCTGATCTTGACCATCCTGACGCTCGCAACGGTTCTCTTTGCGCCCACCGCCTTCGCCGCGTCCGACACGGAAATCGCCTCCGTCTCGAACCCGCCGCTGTCGCTGCGGCAGGGCGCCACCACGGCGCAGATGGTGTCGGCCGAGGTGGTCCATCATGGCGCGGCGTGCGGTGCCGAGTGGCACGTCGGCGACGTTGTGACGCCCGTCGAACTCAAAGAAGGCACGCAAACCATCGAGGCACTTGTGCCGCCGGTGGCTGAGGCGAAGACAGTCGATGTGTCGCTCGTGCGCGACGGCGCGGTGCTGGCCTCCGCAACGGTCGAACTCAAGCCGGTGCGCCCCTGGGAAATCCGCATCATCCACCAGACCCACCTCGACATCGGCTTTACGCACAAGCAGGAGGAGGTGCTGCAGGTGCAGGTCACGAACCTGCGCGATGCGATGCGCTTCATCGAAGAGACCAAGGATTACCCCGAAGAGGCGCAGTTCCGATTTCATCCCGAGGGGATGTGGGCGGTCGAGGAGTTCATGCGCACTGCCTCGGACGCCGAGAAGGCCGCATTTCTTGATGCGTGCCGCGCGGGAAAGATTCATCTCGACGTGCTCTACGCGCAGGCCATGACCGGCATGTACAACGACGAGGAACTGGTGGAACTGATGGGCGCGGCCAAGCGCTTCGAAAAGGACTACGGCGTTCCCATCGTCTCCGCCATGCAGTCCGACGTTCCGGGCTACACCTGGGGCCTGGTGTCCGTGCTGGCCCAGTGCGGCGTGCCCTATCTGTCTGTCGGACCGAACTGGTTCGCCACGGGCGACGTGAACGACTTTTTCAAGGGCGAGGGCATCGTGGGCAAGACGCACCGGGGTGGGCGCGTTTTCCGTTGGGCCGATCAGCCCTTCTGGTGGGAGGGTCCGTCAGGCAAAGACAAGGTGCTATTCTGGATGCCGGGCTGGGGCTATTCGGGCTTCCAGTGCGGGCGCGACGCGATCACGCCGGAAAAGGTGACGGCTTACCTGAAGTGGCTCGAAAGCAAGAAATACGCCTACGACATGGTGATGTGGCGCTATGCCGTCGGTGCGGACAACGGCCCCGCCTGGCGCCAACTGAGCGACACCGTCCGCGACTGGAATGCCAAGTACGCCAGCCCGCGTCTCGTCGTTTCGACCAACAGCGCCACGATGCGGGACTTCGCCGAACGCTACGGCGACAAACTGCCGGTCATGCGAGGCGATTTCACGCCCTACTGGGAAGACGGCGCCGCCTCGACCTCGAAAGCGACCGGTGTCACCCGGGTCGCCGCCGAACGCCTGGTGCAGGCGCAGACGCTTTGGGCGATGCGCAATCCGGCGCTGCCGCTGCAGGAACGCTTCGACGGGGCATGGAACAAGGCCATCATGTACGACGAGCACACCTGGGGCGCGAACAACAGCATCAGCGATCCCGACGACCCCTTCGCCGTGGGGCAGGACCGGTACAAGCAGGCTTTCGCATTCAACTGCGAGACCCAGTCGCAGAATCTGCTGCAGGACGCCACCCGTCCGGCGGACGGCGCGCTGCACACCGCCTTCGACGTGACCAACACAGCCTCGTGGGTGCGCGATGGATTGGTGACTATTGCGGCCGGAAACGGGGACATCGTGGACGCCGAAGGGAGGACAATCCCCTCGCAGCAATTGGCGTCGGGTGAGACGGCCTTTGTCGCGCGGGATGTGCCTGCCTTCGGCGCGCGGCGCTATACGATTCGCGCGGGTGGCGGGCGTTCGTCCGGCTCGGTAAAGGCAAACGGACTGACCCTTTCGAGCGACCTACTTTCCCTGACCATCGATCCCAAGACAGGCGCCATAAACAGTCTGCGCCGCGCAGGGATTGACGGTGAACTCGTGGACACAGCAAAGAGTCCCGGACTGAACGACTATCTCTACATCATCGGCCGTGACGCCGAAAAGCACCGCCAGACCGTCAAGGGGAAGGTGAAGATCACGGTCGAGGATGCCGGTCCGGTCGTCGGCACGCTGCGCATCGAAAGCGGCGCGCCCGGCTGCGAGAAGCTCGTGCGCCGTGTGCGCATTGTGGACGGACTCGATTATGTGGAGCTGATAGACGACGTGAACAAGGCGCGGGAACGCAAGCCCGAGGGCGTCTATTTCGGCTTCCCGTTCAATGTGCCCGGCGCGCAGGCGCGCATTGACACGCCCTGGGCCGTCGTGCAGGTCGATAAGGACCAACTTGAGGGCGCCAACCGCAACTACTACTGCGTGCAGCGGTGGGTTGATGTGTCCAATGCCGAGCGCGGCGTCACTTGGGTAACACCCGACGCGCCGATGCTGCAGTTCGACCCCCTCAAGATCGCCCAACCCTTCGGACTCGAATACTGGCGCGAACACATCGAGCCGGGCGCGTTCTTCTGGTCTTGGACTATGAATAACCACTGGGAGACGAACTACAAGGCCTACCAGGAGGGGTGGATCACGTTCCGCTATGTTCTGCGCCCGCACGCCGGCGGCTACGACGCCGTCGCCGCGCAGCAGTTCGGGCGCGGCGTCTGTCAGCCGCTCAAAGTTCTCCCGGCCAATCCGGAAACGGTCCCGGCCACACCGTTGTTGGCCGTCGGCGACCCGGGCATCATCGTCACCTCCATCCGTCCCAGCCGCGACGGCAAGGCGCTCATCGTGCGCCTGTTCAACACATCCGAAACCGCGCGTGAAGCCGGTCTCACCTGGGGCCGCCCCATGGGCGCGGCATCGATCTCGAACCCGATGGAAGACACCCTGTCGCCCGCCGGCACGGCCATTTCCCTGGGCAAATACGAAATGGTGACGTTGCGCATCGAGCGTGGGTGAAAGGAACGGGGATAAGTTCGGTTCCGTCCTTTCGGATGGTATTAATTCTTCCGCCTGGTTTGTTCCTTCTCGTGGGCTGCATTGAAGC
>CAIJOU010000200.1 GCA_903822375.1 Candidatus Hydrogenedentota bacterium | reverse complement strand
GCGGCACCCATGACGAACTGGTGGCGCTGGACGGCCTCTACGCGCGCCTGCATCGGCGTCAACTGCTGGAAACCCACCTGGAAGAGGACCCATGAGCGAAGGCTACCACATGGAGGACGAACTCCAGCAGCGCGCCTATGATGCCCACATCATGCGGCGGCTGCTGGGCTACGTGCGCCCCTATCGCGGCTGGATCATCATGGCCACAATCCTCCTGCTGATCCTTTCCGTGCTGGGCAACCTCGCCCCGGTGCTGCTGATGCATTCCGTCGACTCCTACATCAACGACGCCGCGCGCCTGTCGGGGTCCGCGGGCATGGCCGAGGCCGCCGCGGAGCGCGACCTTTCCGGACTGTTCCGCATGGTCCTCCTTATCGCGGGCATAGTCGCGGTGCAGGCGCTGCTGCGCTATGTCCAGGTGCTTGTGGTGGCGCTCGTGGGCCAGCGCACCATGTTCGAAATGCGGTTAAGCCTCTTCGACCATCTTCAGCACCTGTCCCTGGGTTTCCTCGACCGCAACCCGGCGGGCCGCCTGCTGTCGCGGGTGACCAACGACATCGAGAAGGTGCAGCAGACTATCGTCGAGGGCGTGGTGGCGGTCATCAGCGACTTCATGACGCTCGCCGTCGTGCTGGTCGTCATGTTCGCCGTCAACTGGAAACTGGCCTGCGTCGCCTTGGCGCCGCTGCCGCTGGTCGTGGTCACCAGCGTCCTCTTCCGCAAGTACGCCCAGCATTCCTTCCTGGAGGTGCGGCGCAAGATCGCGCACATAAACGCATGGATGCAGGAAAACGTCAGCGGCATGCGTGTGGTGCGCCTGTTTAACCGCGAAGACGCCAATTACGCGGAGTACAGGACCCGCAACGCCGACCACCGAGACGAATGGATTCGGCAGGTGCGCAATTTTGCCCTCTACTTCCCCGCCGTGGAATTCCTCGGCTCTCTCGCCACGGCCCTGGTCATACTGTACTGCGGCATGGTCATGCTCAAGACCGGCCAGGCCACCTCGGGTCAGGGGTCCGTGGGCACCATTTTTGCTTTCGTGTTTCTCGCCGAGCGCTTCTTCGGGCCCATCCGCGCCCTGGCCGACCGCTATAACCTGATTCTTGAGGCCATGGCCTCGTCGGAACGCGTGTTCCAGTTGCAGGACACGCCGCCCGACGTGTGCAACGGCCCGGACCCGGTGCCCTGCACGCGGTTGGAGGGTGCGGTGGCACTCGACCATGTGTGGTTCGCGTACCCAAGCACGGCCCTGGAAGGCGCGGAGCCGCGCTGGGTGCTCAAGGATATCTGCCTGGACATCAAACCCGGGGAACGTGTCGCCATCGTCGGCCACACGGGCGCGGGCAAGAGCACGCTCATACATCTGCTCAGCCGTTTCTACGACATTCAGCGCGGGCACCTGCGCATCGACGGCGTTGACGTGCGCGACTACGACCTCATACCCATGCGCCGCAACATCGGCGTGGTCCTTCAGGATGTGTTCCTGTTTTCAGACACCATTGAGGAGAATATTCGTCTCGGCAACCCGAATATTTCCAGGGAGCAGGTGGAGGCGTGCGCCCGCCATGTGAATGCGGCGCGCTTTGTGGAACGCCTTCCCGGAGGCTATGACTACCTGGTGGGCGAGCGGGGCTGCAACCTCTCCACGGGACAGCGGCAACTGGTCGCATTCGCCCGCACCCTGGCCCATGACCCCAGGATACTCGTGCTCGACGAGGCCACCGCGAACATCGACACCGAAACGGAACACCTGATCCAGGACGCCATCGCAAAGCTCCTCGAAGGGCGCACCAGCATCGTCATCGCGCACCGTCTGTCCACCGTGCAGCATGCCGACCGCATCGTGGTGTTCCACCACGGCGAGATTCGCGAGTCCGGAACACACCAGGAACTGCTGGCGCACAACGGCCTTTACCGCACCCTCTACGAGCTGCAATACAAGGACCAGACAGGGGAGAAGTGAGCGAGGGAGTTCAAAGGGTGAAGGCTGGGGAGCAACGGTTGAAGGCTGGCAAGAGTGAGGCGGACGTTCCTGTCTAGCTTCTTGGCAACTGTGGCGCAGATATTCTTGTCTGCCTTTTTGTCTTGCCCGAGTCCATTTCGTCCATAAGGTCCATCGTGTCCATGCCTTAGAACAACTTGCCCGAAGCCGACCGCGACTCACCGGATTATCGTGCGGGTCCCGCAGGGACCAATGTGAATAGCCGGAGGTGACCGCAGGGAACCTCCGGTAACAGCGCGAAAAACACCCAACCCCGATAGGGGTTGAATGTGATTATTGGGCCGGAGCCGGGGCGGGGGCAGGCGCCGGGGCGGGCGCCTCAGGAACCGGGGCAGGCGCTGTCGCCGCGGGAGCCGCCGGGGCGGGTGCCGCAGGGGCCGCTTGCGGAGTCGCGGTGGTCTCCACATTCAGGCCCGGGTTCAGGCTCCACTCGGCCATGGACCCGTCATAAAGCGACACATTCTCGTTGCCAAGCACCCGGTATGCGAAGTAGCTGACGGCCGCGCCGACACCGGAATTGCAGTACGTCACAATTTTCTTTGGAGGCTTGTCGCCGCCAACCTTGAGCGCCTCGGCGATGCCTTCGGACGATTTGAAGGTCAGGCTGTCGCCTTCGAACAACTGGTCGGACGGATGGCTTTCGGCACCGGGGATATGTCCGGCGCGGGACACATAGGCAGCCTTTTCCGTTCCCTCAAAGAATGCCGGGGACCGCGTGTCCACAAGAACGCCGCCATGGAAACGGAGCAGTTCTAGCACCTGATCCGTCGTCGCAATGACATCTGGCCGGACGCGCACCTTCATTTGGTCTAACGGAACGGAAACGGGGGCATTCTGGCCCGTTTCAACCGGTCTACTCTCGGCCGCCCACTTCTTCAGCCCGCCGTCCAGCACATGCACTCGCGGGAAAGACAGGTATTCCAGCACCCAAAAGAGGCGCGCCGCTTCCGCCACATCGAAAGGCTTTGTGGTCCCGCCGTAGGCGACGATGTTCCTAGCGGGCGCAATGCCCCGCTCCGCAAGTTGGGGCAGCACCTGGTCAATGGGCTTGAGACGATTCACAACGCCGTCCCGCTCCTCCGAGAGCAACTTCTCGGGCATGTTGACCGCTCCGGGAATATGTCCCTGCACGTACAATTCTGACGCCCGCACATCAACGATGAGAATATCCGGAACCTTCGCCAATTGGTCCGTGCTGACCAGCAAACCGATTGGGCGTTCCGGTTCGGCGGGCACTGCGGGAGCCGCGGGAGCGGGTGCCGGCGCTGCCGCCGGAGCGGGCGCGGGGGCAGGGGCCGCTTCCGGTGGAGCCGGGGCAACAGGCTTTTCGGCCGGAGGCGGTGCCGGAGTGACGGGTTCCGCCGCCGGAGCGGGGGCAACCGGAGCGGCGGCCGCAGCCGGGGCGGCCGGCGGGGCGTCCTGAGCCATGGCAAAGCCGCCCAACACAAGCCCAATGGTTACCAACACCGTGAGTCTCATAAAATTCGCGTCTCCCGACAGTTAATCGCGCATATCATGCCATATTCCCGCCCACGGTTGCATTAGATTTATTTCCGGGGCCGCCACCCAAAACCGCAAACCCCTCTCACCACCTCTTCGCGACCGTTCCCTTCCCTGGTCGACTTCTACCCCTCCAGCATATATATTTAGTGTGTTACTCGCACTTTGGGATGACCGCAGCATCGTCAAATTCTTTGTGTCGCGCCGATTGACGGATTCCTTCCCGCACGATGCCCCGCAACATTCCCGCAAATATAAACTGGTGAACGGGATAAAGCGCATACCAATAGGCGAGGCCCGTCAGGCCAACCGGGTCGTACTGGGCCGTCTGGCGCACAAGCACTCCGTTTTCCAGGGGCTCGACGTCAAACTGAAGCCAGGCCCGGCCGGGCAACTTCATTTCTGCGGCCAAAACCAGGCGGCGGGGCGGGTCGTACACTTCCACTCGCCAGCAGTCCAACACATCGCCCACACGCAGGACCTCCGCGTCCCGACGTCCCCGATACATGCCCACACCACCCGCCATCCGGTCCAGTAAGCCGCGCAGCTGCCACAGGCTGTTCCCATAATACCAGCCTGTGCCCCCACCGATGCGCTGGATGGGCCAAAACGCCTCCTCCGGGGAAAGCGATGCATGCAGGACACGCGAGTCCACAATGCGGTTGCCGAAGCTGACGCCGCCCCAGACGGGCTTCTTGACCGACGAGAAAGCGTCTGTCCAGTGCGTTTCCACAAATAGCTGGTCCTCATTGCGCAGCGCCTGCTGAATGGCCTCACGCACACCCACAGGCCGGAGGGAAAAATCGTGCAGGGCGCACGTGTCCTGCACAACGCTGGGAGTGGTGATGCTTTCGATGAGCTTGCGGCCTATCGGGGCGAACAGCGGTGTCACCAAACTCAGCCACAGGCTGGACAGCCATGGCGTGAGCACCGGAACACGAATGATAACCCGGCGCAGTCCGGCCAGTCCGGCGTATTCGCGCATCAGGTCCACGTACGACATCCGTTCGGCCCCGCCAATTTCGTACACGCGGCTCTCACCCGCTTCCAAGTCGAGCGCGGCCACCAGATAAGCGACTACATCCCCGATGGCGATGGGTTGCGCCTGGATGGAAACCCAACGGGGCGTCAACATGACCGGCAACCGCTGCACCAGCGCGCGAATCAGTTCGAAGGAAAGACTGCCACTGCCGATGATAATCGACGCCCGGAACTCCACCGTCTCCACGCCGCATGACCGCAATACCTGCCCCACGCGCAGCCTGCTGCGCATGTGGGGAGACGGCGGGGCGCTCTCATCACATAGCCCGCCCAGATAAATGATGCGCCGGACCCCGGCCCGGCGGGCCGCGTCGGCGAAATGCTGCGCCGAACGCACTTCCTCCGCTTCAAAATCGCCCGTACTGCCCAGAGAATGGACAAGATAGTAGACACAGTCGATCCCGGCAAAGGCTGCGTCCAGGGTCTCGGGCAGCAAAACGTCTCCATAAACCACTTCAGTGCTGTCTGCAACACGTTTTCCAAGCACCTCCGGACGCCGGGCGAGGCACCGTATGCTTTCACCCCTCTGTTCCAGCAACCTGACCAACCGCCCTCCCACATAGCCCGTGGCGCCCGTCACCAGGACCTTCTTCGCATGTTCGGACTGTCTAGGCATTGTCTTTCCCTTGCTCGGATGTTTTTATGAGACCACGCACAACACCAAGGGAACACCTGAACGCATGCCCAACTTCCCGAATGCCCGACCAAGAGGCTATACTGTCGGCCGGGAGTTATCGACATGGACAAAGGCCTGTTTCTACAAAACGTCATCGCCATCATCTGGGACTTTGATAAAACGCTTTCGCCGCAATATATGCAGACGCCGCTCTTTGAGGAGTATGGCCTGGACCAGAAGACGTTCTGGACCGAGGTCAATGCGCTGCCGGCATGGTATGCGCGGGCGGGCATCACGGTGCAGCCCGATACCTGTTATCTGGGCCATCTGCTGACCTATGTGCGCGAGGGGCGCATGCCGGGGCTTAACAACGCCAAGCTGCGCGAACTGGGCGCGCGCATTCCGCTTTTTCCCGGCATCATGGGCCTGTTCGACCGGCTGGAGGCAACGCTCCAGGAACCCCCGTTCCTTGAAGGGGACCTGCGTTTGGAGCATTACGTGGTAAGCACCGGTCTGGCCGAGATGGTCCGCGGTTCCTCCATTGCCAAACGCTTGAGCGGCATCTGGGCTTCCGAATTCATCGAGACGCCCGCCGCGCCCGGCTTTGACCCCGGTTTGCCGCCGCAATCCGGCGAGATTAGCCAGATTGCCGCCATTCTGGACAACACGACCAAGACGCGGGCAATCTTCGAGATCAACAAAGGGGTAAACCGGCACGCGGGCATTTCGGTCAACGACATGATCCCCGAGGAGGAACGACGGGTGCCGGTACGCAACATGATTTATGTGGCCGACGGCCCCAGTGACATCCCCAGTTTTTCCGTCATACGCAAACACGGCGGCCTGGCCTATGCCGTGTACGACCCCGACTCTCCGGGACAGTTCGCGCAGGTCGTGGATTTGGCAGAGTCGGCGCGGGTGGACGCCTACGGCCCGGCGGATTACGCCGAAGGTGGCCAGACCGATCGCTGGCTGCGCCTGCAGGTGCAGCGCATGGCCGTTCGGATCATGGAGGAACGGCGAAGCAATCTTGCCCGCCGGGTGGGTTCAGGACCGAAGCATCTCGAGTGAGCGGACTGCCGTCTCCTGCCGCGTCCAATACCCCGCAACGACGGTTCCGCAATCGGGACATGCCCCATTGTGGATGCGGTTGCGCCGCACCGTGAAGCCGGTGCGCTCCACCACAACGTTCCCGCAACCGGGACAGGTCGTGTCCTCCAGCGTGCCCACCCTGCCGGGAAGGTTCCCGGCGTACACATGATGCAATCCCGCGTCGCGGCCGATTTGCCATGCGCGGCGCAGGTCTTCCGGCGTGGTGCTGCACTGGTTATTCATTTTATACTGCGGATGGAACGCCGTCACATGCCAGGGAAGGTGGGGGGATACCCCGGCCAGAAAACGCGCCAGCGCGCGCAGTTCGGCTTCATCATCATTGAACCCCGGGATGAGCAGCGTGACCACCTCCACCCAGTAGCCGAGGTCAACCAACTGCTGGATGGACTCCAGTACCGCCGCAAGACGGCATCCCAGCGTGCGGTACGTCTTGTCGTCAAAACACTTCAAGTCCACCTTGAAAAGGTCTGTCACGGGACGGAGATAGGCAAGCACTTCCGGCGTGGCGAAACCGTTGCTGACGAAACCGCAAAGCAACCCCTGTTTCTTGGCTTCCGAAAAGACGGCATGGGCCCAGTCGGCGGTGATCAACGGCTCGTTGTACGTGCTGATAACCGCGTCCACGTTGTGGCGGACCGCTTCACGAACCATGGTCGCCGCGTCACATTCGGTGGGAAGGGCCGAGGAGGCTTCATCGCGGAGGGTCTGGCTGGAAAACCAGTTCTGGCAAAATGCGCAGTGCAGGTTGCATCCGAGCATGCCAAACGACAGCGCCTTGCCCCCCGGCACAGCATGGTAAAAAGGCTTCTTCTCAATGGGGTCGATCTGGAGGCCCGCCACGTAGCCCCAGGGCACGCGCAGCACACCCTCGTCATTGAAGCGCACACGGCATATGCCTCGCTTCCCGGGACGGATGAGGCACCGGTTGGCGCAGGACACGCAGCGCACCGCACCGTCCGGACCGGGCAGCGTCAACGCCGGGTCGGCGGGAGCGGAACACCGGTCCAGCAATTCGGCCAGCCGTGAACGCTTCTTTTCTTTCTCGCCGCTTGTCATCACGGGGTCCCCGTGTTGCGTCACATTCTTCATTGATTGTAGCATGACGGCAACGGCGTGATTGCGTTGCAGGCAGGGCAAAGGGTAGCATGGTCCCATGGGCGGACGAGTAAGGGCAATAATAGCGCGCATGCGCGAGTCGCTGGACCGGGGGCGCCGTTTTGCCGCGCACGATGTGTGGCGTATCGGACGTCCCGGCGAGGAAGTGCCGCACGGATTCATCATCCAGCAGGTGCGCGCCGCAATCCTGCTGGCGCGCAGTGTGGGCGAGGAAACACTGGTTGTGCGCGCCGCGGCCCTGTCTTTCGCCACACTCATCTTCCTCGTGCCCTTCATGGCGTTCATGTTCTACTTCATCCAGACCTTCAATCTGGGTGACAAGATTTACGATGCGGCAGACCAGCAGTTGACCCAGTTGGTGGGAACCCTGCGGCAGTTTGAGTTGATATCGGTGCCCGACGGAAAAGACACCCCGTCCGTGACCGAGAATGACGGAAAAACGCCGCCCCCAAACGACGAGGCACTAAAACAGCGCCTGATCGCCTGGGTTTTCCCCGTATTTGAGCCGCAGCAGGAGGGGGGAACGCCCTCCAAATACGAGAATCCGGTGCGCCTGCTGGTCCGCCTGGCGGAACAGAGCGCCACCAAACCGCAGGCGCTCGGCATCACGGGATTCCTGTTCGTGCTGAGCACGGTTTTTGGATTCATGCGCAATGTGGAACAGGCGTTCAACCGTATCTGGGGCGTGCGCCGCACCCGCGGCGTGCTCCGCGCCGTCAGCGACTACCTGCTCGTCACGGTACTGCTCCCCTTCGCCGCGGCCGCCGTGCTCGGCGTCACCGCGGCGCTGGAAAGCACCCGCGTGACGGAACTCTTGGGACCCTTTGCCATCCTGCTGCGCAGCAGCCAATTCCTCATCATCGCCTCGTCCTTCTGCCTGATCTACTGGGTGGTCCCCAACACGCGGGTAAAATTCCGCTACGCGCTGCTGGGCGGATTGGTGGCCGGGTTGCTCTGGGCGCTCATGTCCTGGGGCTATATCAAGTTCCAGTTCGGTTTGGCCCGGTACGCCCTGTTTTTCTCCACCTTTGCCCTGTTCCCCCTGTTTCTGATGTGGATTTACACAAGCTGGCTCATCCTGCTCTTCGGCGCGGTCGTGGCATATGCGTATCAAAACGAGAACACCTTTGCCATGGAACGCCTTGCGGGGGAGGCGCCCTTTGCCTACCGCGAGGCGGTGGCCGTACGCGCAATGATTGAAATCTGTCGGCGGTTTACCGCAGGAAGCACGCCGCTGACCGTTCAGGAAGCCGCCGAGTCTTGGAACGTCCCCACACGGCTGCTGTCGGAGACCCTTGACCGTCTCACTTCGGCGCGGCTTACCACGGCATGCGCGGACCCGCCGGGATGGCAGCCCGCCCGGGCACCCGAGTTTATCCGGGTGCGGGACGTTCTGGCCGCAATGCGGGAGCAGGGGCAGGACCCGTCTCTCTTCCGCCGTGACAAGGCATTTCTGCCCCTTTTCGCACGGCTTGACAAGGCGGATCCCGCCCTGTTGGACGCTGATTTAATGTCACTTTCCGGGGGGGATGTGCTCCCCGATAGCTCCGTAGTGACCACTGGCCCCGACGTGCCGGAGTTACCGCAGGCGGAGACTTCCGAGGCGGCCGAGGTAAATAGTTGACTTTTTCGGCCACTTCGCACACAATAGCAATGGTGTATCCGTATTTTGAGCATCCAGGCGAAGGTATCACCGTGTCCGGCAAGGGGAATGCCCCGACGGGTTGGGCACGCATCGAACGCGAAGAAAGGGCTTTGCTCTCATGCCACGCGTCTTCCTGAAAATGTCATTGGTGGGATTGGTGCTGGGTTGTGTGGTTCTGACGGGGTGTCCCCCGCAAACTTTGCACAATCCGGGGCCGAATTTCACGGTGTCGGCGCTGAACGGCAGCGTGCCGTTCACGGTCCAGTTCACCGACACCTCACAGGCGGGCACCACACCGATACAGGCGTGGGCCTGGGAATTCGGTGACGGAACGCGCAGCACAAAGCGCAACCCGCAAAAGTCATACACCTTTGCCGGGTCGTTCACCGTAAGCCTCACCATAACCTCGTCACAGGGCAACTTTACCCGCACCGTCGAAAGACTTATCCAGGTGAAGGACCCGACCACTTTCGGCGCGCTTGATGCCGCCGGCGGCTCAGTTTCCGCAAACGGCGTCACCATCACCGTGCCTCCGGGAGCCCTCAAGGCCGAAACCGCCTTTGGCGTAAACGAGATCGCCGGGAATATTGCAATGCCGGCAACGGAAAACACCGTCCGGATATCGGCCACCTATTCCATCAGCCACAGCGGCGATTCGCCCAATCTTTACACGCTGGGCGCGGACGGAAAAGTGCTGCCGACAACAGTGCGTGTGCCCATCCTTTCAGGCGGCTCTCTGCCCAATGCGGACCAGGTCGGTCAAATGTTCCTGCTGGCGCAGTTTGAAAACGGCCTCACGCTCCCCATCCCCGTGAAGATGGATGCCAATGCCGTTGTGGCCAAAGTCATGCGCCTGCCCGCCAGCGCGTCCTTTACGGTCATTTACCGTCCAGACAGCAGCACCTTCCGGGCCAGCGACTACTCGAAGAGCACCAAGGATGCGCCGGATGCGCTGCACACCTGGGCCTCAACGTGGAAAGTGAGTGCGAGCGTGGAAATGATCCGCCAACTCACCGCGCTGCGTCTGGGGGACATCAACAATGAATTCTCTTTCGGACAGCGCAATTTCACCGACGAACAACTGTCCGAAACCGGGGTGGGCCTGCTGATTGGGGTGCAGACGGTCCATGACCAGCAGGCCGTCGGCAATGTGCGCCACCCGGCGCTCATTGAGGAGGATGACGCCTATTCACTGATCGCGCACAACATGCAGGCCACCTACCCCTCGCACTATGACAGCTTCTCCAAACTGGTTTACCGGGACGATTTCTTTGGGTACATCGTCGTGGACCCGGGCCAGTTGCTGGCTATAAGCACCCACAATGCATCCGCCTATGCCGCCGGTGGCAAGAAGAACACCGACATCGCACAACTGTTCAGCATAAATACGGCCTTTGTCGAAGGGTTGTACGGTTCTGTTTCGAACGCCTACGGCTTCCCCAACATTACGACCGTGGGCGACGCGGCGTCGGCCCTGCCCGCGCCGGCGGACACAGACAGCAAGGGAAAAGTGCTCCCGGTTCATTTCCTTGCCGGCATGGAGAAGGGCGCCCTGACTTATCTCGGGCAGATAGCGGACAACCGCGCGGCACGCAGTCTGGAGCAGGGCGAATACTCCTTGCTTTCCCTCCCGTTGCTCTATCCCTATAGCCCGGTGGTGCCCGGTTATGCCAATTCGGGACAGGAATTCTACTTCTACCTGCGCAACGATTCCGGAAGTTACATGGACCCGCAAACCCTGATCGGCAAGACCCTGGAAGGCATGCGACAGGCACTGGACGATGAGCCCAACGCCGGAGCAGACTTGTCGTTCGTACAGGCGTTTGCACGCCTCTACGGGACCATGAATGACTCCGAGTTGCTGAACAAGAAACTGCCTTCCTACTATTGGGATTTCGCGCGCGATCGGGCGTTTGAAAACAGCGAAGTCTCCGTCATTCGCGATGCCGACAACAAACGCACGCCCTACACCTTCAACGCTGACCGATTCAGCGCGGACGCCGTGGTGAGCAGCGAGCTTGATTCGCCGACAAGTCAGGTTGTTTTGGACGCCGCCGAGTATGCCGCGCTTGCCCATATTCCGCCGCTTTCGAGCCGCGCCATCGTGCTGCAGACCAGCCCGATGACTACCGACCTCACGCTCACATTCAATGCGGCCGACTGGAAAGCCGATGACGACGGCAACACTGTGGCCGTCAAGGTGTACCGTTTCGGCGCGGACGGCGTGGAATTGAGCCAGCCCGCCGGCGTCTATGGCGACTACGAGACAAAGGACGCCAACGCCGACGGCATCAACGACACCGTGATCGTGCATAATCTGCGCAACACCACTGAAGAGTGCGGTGACCGGGTTTTCGTCATGGCGGCAAACCTCAGCCTGTACACCTCTGGAATGACGAGCATTGATGATTTCAGCTCGGTCAATATGACGGCGCAGTCTGCGGCCGTGCTGGATGTGATGGAGTCGCAGGTGCTCCACGATTACGTGACCGCATGCGACCCCAGCTATCACTACACGGTGCGCAACACCCTCAAAGACGCGTCCAAGGGTGTCACGGCCTATGTTATTGAGATGACTTCGGGTGTGTGGCGCGGCAGTCAAGAGGTGGATCAGCCGACTTGGAGGCACTTCCTGACCGTGGTCGAGCCGGACAGGGTCACTTCGCGCACCTCCATGCTGCTCGTGTCCGGGGGAAGCACGGGCACGGAACCGTCCCAGAGCGAGGCCGCGCTGCTCGTGCCCTTCGCCAAGGATTCGGGCAGTATCGTCACCCTTATGCAGGCGGTGCCCAACGAGCCGCTCGTGTTCCTTGAGGAGGGTGTGTCCCGCAGCGAGGATGCGATTATCGCGTACAGTTACAGCAAGTATCTGGATTCCTTCGAAGCGGGAGCCCCGGGCATGACCTGGCCGCTGCTGCTGCCGATGACCCGCGCTGCCGTGCGCGCCATGGACACCGTGCAGGATTACATGGCGAACAAACCCGGCGGCGCACATGTCGTGGACAACTTCGTGATCACCGGCGCGTCGAAGCGCGGATGGACCACGTGGCTCACCGGCGCGGCCGACCCGCGCGTCTCGGCAATCATGCCCATAGTCATCGACGTGCTGGGCATGGAAAAGCAGATGGCGCACCAGAAGAACGCCTACAGCGACTACCCCTTCGACGACGCGGCAAACAAGATTTACCACGGTTACTCGGCGTCCGTCCAGGATTACGTGAAGATGAACGTGTTCCAGCGATTCGGCAAAGCCGAGTCGCGGTCGCTCCTGCGCATTGTCGATCCGTTCACCTACCGCGACGTGCTCACCATGCCCAAGCTGATCACCAACTCGACGGGCGACCAGTTCTTCCTGCCCGACTCGTCCAAGTTCTATCTGGACCAGATGCTGGGCGACAATTGGGTGCACTATGCGCCCAACACGGACCACAGTCTCGCGTCGGGAACGAGTTTCGATCAGGACACGCTGAGCACCATCGAGGCGTTCTATATCGCCCACGTCCTCAATAACAACAGCAATGCTTCCGACAACGTGACGGTGCCCAAGTACTCCTGGCAGTACTCGGATGACGCCCAAAAGATGAAGGCGCGGATCATTGTGAACAGCGCGGTCGTGCCGACTACAGTCAAGCTGTGGCAGGCGGCGAATCCCAACCATCGGGACTTCCGCAAGGAGGTCATCGGTACTGCCTGGACCAGCACGACCATCGCGGCCGATTTCGGCACCCAGGGCAAGCAGTTTACCGGAGAGGTGGCGCTTCCCGGGGTCGGCATGGGCTGGCGCGGATTCTTCCTGCAAATGACCTATCCCGGACCGGACCCGAGTCTGCCCGGAGTCTATTACGTCTTCACCACCCCGGTGCGTGTCGTGCCGGACGTGTATGCAAGCCATTAGTAATTTCAGTCAGTCCTGAGTTGTGCGCCCCGAAGCATGTCCTGCTTCGGGGCGTTTGCTTTATACGCCTATAAACAGGGCGTTTCCTGTACACCCGTCCAGACCGTAAGGACACATTAAGGATTCGCGCCTCTATTTCGGCCCGTTGCCCCGTGCCCGTCGGGGCTCTTCATTTCAGCTATGCAATCACCTTGCCCCGCGGTGAACGTGCCCCACAACGCCCTACGCGAAGCCGTGCGACGGTCCACGCGGCCCCATGTCGCCCTTCCCCGGACAGGCGTATCACGACAAGGCGCGGGTGCCGTTCGTTCCCCACAACGCCACACAGCGCGCCAAAACAGAAACCCCCGGCCATACGCGACAGGCGCACAACCGGGGGAGGTGGCTACAGGCCACCCATGACCCAGAACAGGAAAGCTTTATCCCCCGGACCGAATTTCGCGGCCCTCAAGTATCGCGTCAATGGCGTCATCGACTCCCCGGAAAGCGGACTCCAAGCAAGCTGTGCCGACGGTGTCACCTTTGCGCCGAAGGTCTTTGCGGATCGATGTGATCCGGTTGTGCACCTCCTGAAATGCTGCGTTGACAAGACGCCGCTCGACCAATGTTCCCCGCATCTGGTCGGCCCTCATGCGCGCCCGGTCCCGCTCCGCTTCCAATTTCTCGCATTGCGCCAGGGCCTTGCGTTCGGCAAGCGCCTTAAACTCCGCCACGTCGGCGGGTGATGCCGCGGTGTCCCTCAAAGCGCCAATCCCCCCGGCCGCGTCGGCAGGGAGCAGCAGCCCGGACTTTTCAAGCGCGCGGATATCGCGGACAATCGTCGCCTGCCCAACGGCCAGCGCCGCGGCGATCTCCCTCGTGGTTTGTCCGTCCAAAACGCCAAGGCGGACCGCTTCCCGGCGTTCTTCGATTTCGATTGCGTTCATGTTATGATCTCCATGGTTCGAGTGGTTCAGACTTTTTCGTTGTATACAGAAAGAAGGCGTAGTAGCAAAGCTTCAGACCTCGCTCTCCAAACCCCTGGAAGGACCCGCGTTTTTTACTATCACACTAGTACACTAAGCGGGCGCTCAATTCCATAGTCCCGCTCTACACTCTGCCTCTTCGCGGGTAAGCCCGCCGTCGTATTCCATGATGGCGGCGCGTTCCTCCGGGTCATCGAAGAGAAGGTAATCCCAAGTTTTCGCTTGCTCAGAATGACCCGTCAAAACCGCCAAAACCTGTCTGGTGGGGGGTTCTGTCAGTTTTGGCGGTTCCTTCCGGCAATACTGATTCTGTTTGAGGCGGTCCAGCCACTTATTCATAGTCGGCAACCTCCTTCAGTTTGGGGTTGATCGTGATCTGTTCTGTCGGGCGTCCGCCCGTGGGCAATGATGTGGACTTGGACACGCGGATATACCCGGCCTGTTCCAAGTCGGCAGCGGCCTCGCGGACGGTGGCGGGACTGTCAAGCTTTGACCACTCATGCCGCGCAACATCCCGGAGTGAGTCGCCGTCCTTCACGTCCCCGGCCCGGAGGTGCGATAGCAAAATCTGTGCTGCGCTTTGCCGTGCCGTACCGCTTCGGTAAATCCGCCCGGCATGCCCTTCCAGAAATTCGCCCCATGCGAGAGCCTGGAGCGTTGCATTCAACGTGACGGGACCGGTCCCGCCGTTTATCAGGTGGCACAGCAGGGCCAGCCCAGCAACAGCCTTGGGCAGTTTGCCAAGGTAGGATTGCCATGCCGTGAAGTCCGAACGGCGGGCGCGGTTTTCAATCTCGCCATACCATTCATTCCAAGAGCCTTGCGCCGTCGCATTGAACCGAAGAAAGGGCGTGTCACTGTACTTGTCCGTTTCCGCGCCGATGCTTGCCGGGTCCAGCGTGTCCAGCATCCGGTAGCAGTTCCCGGCCATGTCGCGGGCACCATGATCCGGCCAGCGATCAACATCCTGCCAGTCGCCGGAAACGTCGGGCCATACGGCAAGCTGAAACCGCTGTACCAGCCCATCCGCGCCTTTTCCATCTGCTAAAGCTTCACTGACAAAACCGCCAAAACTCCCCGGCACACAACAGCCAAGAATGGACAGGCACAATCCGCTGATGAAAACAGAGTCGCGGGTTATCCGGTCAACCGTGAATCTGCCGTCCCCCGCCCATGACTCCAGAAAAAATGCGCGGCTCGATTCCCTGCCGGGTTTGTCCATGTCCCGCAACCAGCCTACAAGCTCATCCCGCAGGACCAGCAGCCCGTTCGGATTTTCGGAATGCAGCAGGGCCAGCTTTTCGACGGTGGCATCTGAGGTCACCAGCCGACGCCGGACGGGCGCCGCGGGCGGTTCCTCAATTCCACGGGATAGATCATCTGCGCAGTGGTGGTTTCCATCCCGGAGAGCCTTTTCCAGTTTCTTGGATGTTTCCTTGTTGCCCAAGTCAATGAGCATGGACCGGCGTTTCCAGTCCCGCATAGCGTCGGCATGTTGTGTCCCGGCCTCAGCTTCGATTGTATCCAGCGGTTTGCGCACAGCGGACTGTGCCGGGCTCTTCTTGCTTGACGGCGGGCCGATGGTAACGCCCCATAGGTTCGCGTGCACGGCCCAGTCGTCGTGGGCGCGGGGGCGTATCGCCAGCTTGCGCCCCAATAGACTGCCGAGCATGACCAGTGCGTCCACGGCGACAAAATCAAGCGGCGACTGCATGCGCTCGGCAACGTCCACCAGCCACGGGGCCAGTGGACCGGGCAACAGCGCGGCGTCCATGACCGGCACGGGCTTTAGTGTGACATGCAGCGGCTTCGGTTCGGGCCATTCTTCCGGTTCCAACACCTCCACGTGCGCGGACGGGTCATCGGCGCCGCACCACTCGGGCGGCGGAATGGGTTCGTGGTCGTCGCCGTCATCGGGTGGGAGCCCGTGCTTTACGAGCGCAATAGCGGTCTGCACCATCTTGTCACCGCGTCTGCAATCG
>CAIJOU010000199.1 GCA_903822375.1 Candidatus Hydrogenedentota bacterium | reverse complement strand
CTTGGACGCCGCAGGAGGTATTCCTCAGACCGGACGCACAGGACCCGCCGGAAACGGAGTTCTACCTCATGAAAGCCTTTCACTACGGAGGGGGCGTGTTGGGGCTGGTCATGAAGTACTACGCCGACCCGGCCAACCCGGGAAAACACAGCGCCATCCTGAAATACGAACTCATCGTCAGCCGCGACGGCGTCCACTGGACCCGCCCCTTCCGCGATACCGACCTCGGCTTTTGGACCTACGCCGACCCGTTCCAGACCGGCAACCGCCTTCATTTCGTTGTCTGGAAGGACGGTGGCATGAGCACGGTTTCTTACGCGCCCCACCGCATGACCGCGGTGTGCGCGGGTGAGGGGGAGGGGACCTTTGTCACCGGTCTGCTCGACGCTGCAAACCCCGCATTCAAAATCGACGCGGACGCGAAAGAGGGATGGATCGAGGTCGCCCTGTTGGACGACGCAGCGAAACCCGTCAACAACGTCCCGCCCAAACGTGTCGCAAACACCGACAGTGAAAACATCCCCGTCGACTTTCCCGGTAACCCAAGGCCCGGTTCGTACCGGCTTGCCATTCGCATGTGCAAGGCGAAACTTTTTGCCATTACCCCCGCAACTCCATAGTCCAAATTCACCCTGTTTTCCTCTGAGAGTTGGATCCCCTAAGGGAGTTACAAGCTGTTCTTTTCTTTAAGTTCTTCGCGTTCCTTGCGGTTCGCCCTATTCCGCTTGGTCTCGTATGATTCTGTGGTTCCCGATTTGTGTTCTTCTCTGCGTGCCACTGCGTCCTCCGCACCTCTGCGTAGCGTGTGTACCCTGTCCGCGCGCGGACCGGGCCTTACAGCCCGGGATGGTTAGTGTCGCGCTTTCAGCGCTGCCAACGATGGGCAGGGCCTATCCACTCGCTATACCCAACGGTTTCCGTGTCCTGATTCTGACCTCTGAATCCTGAATTCTTGGCTTGTGGCCAGCGGTCGCACCAGGTTCCTCTGTGTCCCTCTGTGGTTCCACTGTTTTCCATCCCCTTTCCCGACGTATTGAAACCGCCTTCCACGCCTGCTACGCTTCTACCCAAACCCCATGGAGGCTCCGAAACCTATGCTGACCGCCTGCGCGCTGGTCCTCTTGCTTCCCATACATCTCGCCGCAGTCCCCGACCCCGCGTTTGCGACATCCGCGCTCGCCACGCGCATTCTCGGTCCGCGAAGCGCCGAATTTCGTTTTGAGTCCATTCCCGCAGACGACGGTAAAGAAGTCTTCGAGTTCGAGGCTTCAGGTGGCACGGTCACCGTGCGCGGTTCGTCCGGCGTGGCCATGGCCACGGGCCTGAACTGGTATCTGCGTTACCGCTGCAATGCCAACATCTCCTGGTGCGGCGACCAACTTAACCTTCCCAAACCCCTGCCCGACGCGTCGAAGACGCGGCAGGTGTCGCCCTACAAATACCGGTACAATTTCAACTATTGCACTTTCAGCTATACCATGGCCTTTTGGGACTGGGACCGGTGGCAGCGCGAAATCGACTGGATGGCGCTCAACGGCATCAACATGCCCCTGTCCGTGACCGGCCAGGAAGCTATCTGGCAGAAGGTATACACCGACCTTGGCCTGAGCCCGGAAGCCATCCAACAGTTTTTCGTCGGTCCCGCCTATCTGCCTTTCGGCTGGATGGGTTGCATGGATGGCTGGGGCGGTACGTTGTCACAGGACTGGATTGATCGGCACCGCGACCTGGAAAAGAAGATCCTCGCCCGGGAACGCGAATTGGGCATGACACCGGTGTTGCAGGGCTTTACCGGCCATGTGCCGCCATCCATAAAAGAGCGTTTCCCCGAGGCCAAACTGCAGCAACTTCCAAAATGGTGCGGCTTTCCCGGCACCACGGTGCTCGACCCAACCGACCCGCTGTTTCTCAAGATCGGCAAGGCCTTTGTCGAGGAGCAGACGCGGCAGTTTGGCACGGACCATTATTACGCATCGGACACCTTCATCGAGATGAGTCCGCCCAGCAAAGACCCGGAGTTTCTGTCCGGCATGGGCAAATCCATCTACGCCTCCATGAGCGAAGCAGACCCCGAGGCCGTGTGGGTTATGCAGGGTTGGATATTCTTCAACAATCCAGACTTCTGGAAACCGGCTCAATCCAAGGCGCTGCTCGGCGCGGTGCCCGACGACTGCATGCTTCTCTTGGATTTGTTTTGCGACAAGAACCCGGTTTGGAAATCGACCGAGGCCTTCTATGGCAAGCCTTGGGCATGGTGCATTGTCCACAATTTCGGGGGCACACCCGGCATGTTCGGCAAACTGGACACCATTGCGCAGGGCATGCCCGGCGCGCTCGCCGACCCGCAACGGGGCCGGATGTCCGGCATGGGCATGATGATGGAAGGTATCGAAACCAACCCCGTGCTCTATGAACTTACCGCCGAATTGGGCTGGCACGACAGGGCGCCCGACCTCGGGCAGTGGATACGCGACTACGCCCGGCACCGCTACGGGCAGCCTGACGCCAGCACCGAGGCCGCATGGCAGGAACTCTTGAAAACCGTCTACCAGTCGGACGGTTCCCCCAAGGCCGTTGCATGTGCCCGGCCCGAGATGGAAAAACTGCCCATCTGGAACGGCGGAAACGGCGGCTATGACACGATTGCGCTGATGGAAGCCAGCGAAAAACTGTTGGCCGCAGCCGAGCGCTTCGGTGCGGAGGACACATATCAGTACGACCTGGTCAATACCGTCCGGCAGGTGCTGTCCAACCTTGCACATCCGGTGTACCAAGACTGCATCACGGCATATAAGAGAAGGGACGCCGCAGCGCTCAAGACAGCAGCGGAAACCTACCTCACGCTCCTGCAGGACATGGACACACTGCTGGGCACCCGCAGGGAATTCCTGCTGGGACGCTGGCTCGGCGCCGCAAAACACTGGGCGACCAATGCGGAGGAAGCCCGCCATTACGAATGGAACGCCCGTAACCAGGTCACACTGTGGGGGCCGAAAGACTCCGAACTGCATGAGTACGCCCACAAGCAGTGGAGCGGCCTCGTTTCCGGGTTTTACCTGCCGCGTTGGGCGCAGTTCTTCGAACGCCTGAACAAAAGCCTTTCTGAGAACAAGCCTTTCGACGCCAATAAGTGGCAGCATGACATCATGGATTGGGAAGAGGCATGGACGCACGAAACAGAAGCCTTCCCGGAAACCCCTTCCGGAGACGCTGTGGAAACGGCGCGGGCCATGCTCAAGAAATATGGAGCGTCCGTCCGAAAGAGCTTCGGTGCCGACATGAAGAGCCTCAGCACGGGGAAGCCCGCCACCTGCTCCAGCAGCCTGCCGGAGCATCCGGCGCGTCTCGCCAACGACGGCAAAGTGGGTGACGCGGACCAGTACTGGGCTACGGACATCAACCTCGACCCCAATCCGTGGTGGCAGGTGGATTTGGAGCAGCCCCAAACCGTATCAAGGGTCGTGGTTGTGGCTTACTATGGCGATGAACGGCATTACGGATTCACCTTGGAAACCTCAATGGACGGAAAGACTTGGAATATGGCCGCGGACCTTCGTGACAACAAGGCCGAATCCACTCGCAACGGCTATGAATGCCGCATTTCACCGCGAAAATGCCGGTTTCTGAGGATAAACGAAACGGCAAACAGCGCCAATACGGGCAGGCATCTGGTAGAGGTGGGCGTCTTCTCTGAATAGAGGGCAGTGACGCATCCGGAAGGTCGACAAATGGCCTGGCATGGCAAGATTGGACATGGCACCAACGCTTGGGTGGATCCGGCGCTGGTAGAGCCTTTAGCCGAGTACCGCGTTCCCTTGGAATGTTGCCCCACGTCGGATGTCCGCACGTGGTGGTCGGCAATTCTCTTGAGCACGCTTCGGCGTTGAGTACTCCGGTTGCCGCCAAGACAAAAGGGGTACAGCGAGAAGGAGGCAGTCTTAATTGAAAACAACTGACAGTGACAAGGTGCGTGGCTATTACGCATCATTTGACGAGTGGGGCCGATTGGACTCATTTGAGGGCGCGATGGAGTTTCGGCGTACGTTGGACATGCTTGCGAAGTCTCTTGCACCGGGCTCCAGAATCCTTGACTTGGGCGGGGGACCCGGTCGGTACGCGGCTGAGTTGGTGCAAATGGACTACAGGGTCGTGCTGGCAGACATCTCGCCCGAGCTTCTCCAAGCGGTACGGCAGAGATTTGCCCAACTCAATCTGGAAGGAAACATCGAGTCAATCGATGAGGTCAACGCAACAGACCTTAGGCGGTATCCGGATGCTTCGTTCGATGCGGTTCTGGCCCTTGGCCCCTTCTATCACCTGCTCTCGAAGGAAGAACGAAAGTGTGCTGCCAGCGAGATTCATCGCGTTCTCCGGCCCGGCGGAACGTCCTGTATCGCGTTCATTCCCAGGATCACCGGCATCACCGGACTAATCAAACGCGCTGCGTCGACCCCTGAGCAGGTTTCCCCGGATGTTCTGCGGGCCGTGGCAGACACGGGTGTCTTCCAGAATGCATCAGATTCAGGATTCCAGGAAGGTTATTACCCCTTGCCGGGCGAGATTGCGGAGCTATTCCAAAGTTCGGGGTTTGAAGTGATGGATGAGGTATCCCTGAAGTCGATAGCTGACGGGCTTGAGGAAACAGTCGCGCAACTTGACCACCCCTTGCGGGTAGAAGTGGACCGGCTCGTTGCAGAAATGGGCCGCCAACCTGAAGTCATTGCCACAAGCGGTCATGTATTGCTGGTTGCCCGCAAGACAAAATAGGACTTTTGTTCGTTCGCAATCTGTTGTACTGGGGAGGATATGGTGACCAAGAAGGAAGCGGGAGACGCTTCCCAGTCAGAACGCTTCGGGTTTGTTGAAGAAGAGTGAAAGGGCCGGGATCCTTGGCCAAGAGGGGGCGCGGAAGCTCCCTCTCCGGTGAGGAGGGTGGAATACTCTGGTGGGTCAATGTGCACGACCAAGGGTTAACAGAGCCAACGTGCTCAGAAAATCATTGAAATAAAAACATCCCAGCATGTACTATTACGCCCCGATCCAATGGAATGCAATGGCGTTTCCGTGCGGTGTCTCTATTTAATACAACCGTCTCCAGTCGACCGGCAGGGGGGGCGTCCCGCGCGAGTCGCGAACTTACCCATAAGTGCCGCCGATGCGGCCCAGAAAACATGAATCAGTCTAATCTAGAGAAAGAATACTTGCAGGCGCTCAACTTGGCGTTGAACGCAGAGTTTGCCCAGGCGGCCGAACTGCTGGAAGAACTGAATACTGCTGATCCCCATGACCCGCGCTTGGTCTATGGCAGGGCCTTCTGTCTCTTCATGCTGGGCCGTTCTGTTGAAGCGGGTACCCTTTGTGAGCGCCTGACGAAGGAGTTTAAGGACTCCCGGGGGGAGCGATTGCAGGCCATGTTTCTCATCGCGGCGCAGAAGGCTGACGGTTCGTCCATCAGCCCGTCAGATTTGGCAATAGGCCTCCAGCCTGCGGCGCGCCGCCGGAGATGGCCCTGGGTGGCGGCGTTCCTGGCCGTACTCATGGTCAATCTGTGCATGTGGTTTGCTTATCCAATACTTGTGCGCCTGCAAATGCAGGGCGGACAGTTGCCCAGTCTGACAGCGGACCAGCCCCAGGCGGTGTTTGTCACCAAGAACACCGAGGAAGTTCAGGCACCTGACGTCAAACCGCAGTCGCCCACAGCGGTTCCAAATGCGGCCCAGGCCGAATCCGCCCCCGCCTCTCCGGCACCGGCGCCTGCCGTCGATGCTGTTGAACAGACCCAGGAGGCCAACCCGCCCGCAGCCGCACAGTCGGCAAACCAGGAGAAGAAGCCGGATATCCCGGTTTCCAATGCGGCCTCCGGCACTACGGCGCCGGCGGGAGCCAAGCCGGCTTGGAGGCTGCGTTTGGAGGAGTTGGACCTGCCTGAATTTCCCAAAGGTCCCGTGGCCTCCGTTGTTGAATTGCAACCCTACCGCACCTCGCATACCTTGGGCAATGACAAAGGCGATTCCGTCACCCTCACCAATCTGAACCCGCTCGTCGGCTCCTGGTATGTTCTGGAATACGCCGTGGGCGGAAAGAAACAGGCCTTTCATCTGGAACTGTTCCCGCTGGCGGCCAATCTGAACGAGAAACCCCGTCTTTCTCTTTATGCTGACGGTCTGGCCGTGATACTCAAGAAAGAAACCCAGTATTTCGCGCTTTGGCCCGAGCAGGGCAAAGAGGCGGGAAAGACGGCCGCGGATTACGAAGCCAAACAACTCAACGCCGCGCCGGTGCTGTCTGAGGTTTTCAAGGCGATGGCGGCGGCACGGACGCCCGTGGGGCTCCTCTGCAATAATATGGTTTTGGTGCGCCAGCAGCGTCCCGGCTCCACCTCGCAGATGGAACTGGCCACGGACATTTTGCGGCAGACCCGCGTGGGTGACTGGCTGGTGGAGGCGCTCAAGCCCATGTTGATTCGCGCGCCCGAGGCAGCCAGCAGCCAGGCCAGCCTCAACGCCGTTTCCACTGAAAGCACCCCGGAGAGTCCGGTCGATGGGCGGGTTGCCCCGACCTTCGTCAAACTCGCCCACAAGCCGAAACTGCTCAATATTGAGACCGACGCGGTTGACCAGAATATGCTTTATGGCCACTGGTACAAGACCGTCCGGCATGCCGGTGTCTACGTCAGTGTGCTGTCAGTTGCGGCGGTGGACCCGGCAATCCTTGCCAGCTATCCGGACCGCGTCGGCACGGTGGTTGTGTCCGGGGCGAACAGTCAGGAAGGCGGCAGCGTGGTCTACATGCTCGCCATTGACATGGAACGGTACGGCTTCGGGTACGCCGTTGGTGCCGACCACCCCAATTTGGAATGGTCGCCCAAGGCGAAGAAGTTGCCTCAAATGGGCGGACCGGACGGTTTTGGCACCCGTGCCCCCCTGGCCACCATTGGTGCGCTGCCTCCCTATCTTGTGGACTCGGTGGCCGGTGTGTTCGCAGGCGGGTTCAAGCGGGAGCACGGAGCCTTTTCCGTGGGGCCCCTGTCGAAGGTCAACAACAACAGCCATTTCGGCTTTGTGGAGAATGGCGTGGTCCTGAGCCGGCTCAATCCGGGGTTGGCCACGGCCGTTATTGCCCCCGACGGCTCAATGGACATGCTGACTTGGCCCGAGGAT
>CAIJOU010000198.1 GCA_903822375.1 Candidatus Hydrogenedentota bacterium | reverse complement strand
TTCAGAATGATGCGGACAACCCGCCCCAGGCGGTTGACGACCGCGCACACGTGAAACCGGTCAGCGACCGGGCCTAGGAAGACTGTTCGCGGCGTTGCTCAACCGGGCGCCGGGTTGGCTGCGTTCCCGGCATGCAGCTCTTGGCGTTTTCGCCCATATCACGGTCCTTTTCCCCGCGCTGCAACCGGAGGGTTGCTGGCCGATCTTGTGATTCTGAAGCTTGACGACGGAAGATGAAAGCCCGGGGTCACGCTCGGGAGAGTATCCCGGTGAGAGCATTTTGACCTGCGCGGCGGCGTCGCCTATACTAAAGCTGTTGTAGGGAACCGAGCACGACGGTGGTCAATGTAATTGGCAGGAGCATTTGACCGCTTCGTAGAGTGGGTTCTCGGCCTGCCCACAAGGCCTGTGGCAGGAGCGTGAACAGGAGGAGTCTCACAGTGTTCAGGGAAGAGCGGGAAGAGGCGGGATTCGAACGGGACATGCCGGAAGATGTTGTCCGGGGCGTGGCGGACGGTTGCCGCAGACCATCCGGGTCGGTTCGACGTGAATCCCGCGGCATGAAGGGCATCGTCCGATGCTCAGTGTAGACGAAGAACAGATCGCCCGTATTACGGAGGCCATAGCCCTGCTTGTTGACGGCGTGACCCCGGATTTCATTGATCTGCCGCCCGGTTATCCGGACAATGAAATCAGGCAGTTTGTGAACCATGCCAACCGGTTTATATCCAAGTACCGGCCCATGCAGCGGCTCCAGTTTGCCCTGTTTCGGGAAGAACTCGGCCCTGAGCCCCTCCTTCATGAACAGATGGCGCTGCTCCGCAGCGCCAAAGGCCTTCAGGCCGACCTGCGTCTTCTGGCGTGGCAGACCCAGCAGGTCGCCAGGGGGGATTTTTCCCAGCGCGTGGATTTCATGGGCGAATTATCGGACAGCTTCAATTTGATGGTGGAGGTGCTGGCGGCAAATCGGGAGGAACTTCTGCGCAAGAACCGGGAACTGGAGACAGTCTCCCAGACGGACCCGCTGACGGGGCTGCTCAATCGTCGCGGCGTTGAGGAGCTTTTTCAACGGGAGACCTACCGCGCCAGAAGGTCCAGGAGGACCTTCGCGGTCATGATTGCCGACATCGATCATTTCAAGCGGGTCAATGACACTTACGGCCATGATGCCGGAGATGCGGTCATTGTTGAGGTAGCCAAGATTCTGAAGGGCCATGCCCGTGGATGGGACCTTTGCGCGCGATGGGGTGGGGAGGAGTTCCTGACCGTTCTGGTGGAGACAGACCTGCCCCAGGCCGTTGCCGTGGCTGAACGGACGCGCCTTGGCGTGGCTTCCGCGGCGATTTCCCACAATGGCGAAAGCATTCCCGTCACCATCAGCGCGGGGGTTAGCGTCTATCGCGAGGAGGAGGACGTGGCCGTTTGCATCAAGCGCAGCGACGCATGCATGTACAGGGCCAAGAAATCGGGAAGGAACCAAATCTGGTTCCAGGAGGATGCGGAAACCCTGCCCAGAGCGATCAACACCCATGCCCGCCTGGAAGCATTCAGCGGGCGCGAATAGCGCCGCATTTGCGGTCCGGTTCGTCCCGTCACATCAGAAACACGGTGTGTCCTGTCATGCTTTGCGGATTCCCGCCCACACTACCGCGCCGGTTCACCTTCCTGGCTGAACCACTGTCCCAAGTCAATCTTGGTGAAGGGCCGGTCAGTGGCGGTGACAGGCGGATTGTCGCCGGCGTTGGCCACGTAGGCGGTCTTGTTCTTGGGGTCCATCACCCACGAATGCAGCGTGGCATCGCTGTAGACCGGGCCGGTGGAGAGGATGCGGACGGCCTGCTCGATGTCAATCTTGCCGGGATGCCCGTCGATGCACTGGCTCAGCCATTCGTAGCGCTGCCATGAGTCCTGGGTTTTCAGCATGGGGATGAGCAGGGGGATCTGATCCTTTTCTGTCACCGTAAGTTTGAACTTGTCGCCGAAAGCCTTGGCGAGGCGGAACAGCTGGTCGATGTCGACCGGGTGGTTCGTGCGGCGCACACAGTCCACCATGCCCCAGTGTCCGGTCAGGTCGGTTTCTTTCGGGTCCATCGTCGTGAACACGTTGCAGTATTTCCAGTCGGTTTCCAGCGCGCGGCCGTCGGGGAGCTTGCCGTCGCCGATGATGAAGTTCCAGCCGGTGGTGCGCTTGCAGTCCTGGAAGAACTTCACGGCCTCATCGATGGTCCCGGTCTTTTCGAGCATGAGCCGCATCTGCAGGAACAGGGGCAGGCCGTCAAAGGTGGCGTCGGGCGAGGGGAGGGTCATCTCGCCGAGGGTCATGCCCTTGGCGTTCATGCCGCTCACGCTGCCCACGCCGCCGGCCCAGCCGACCATCATGAAGGGCGTGCCGCCCTTGGGCCGCCACACCAGAATGGCCGCATCCTGCTGCGCGCCGCCCTTGATGCTCCAGTCCAGGTTGCGCCCGTGCAGCAGGCGGCCGTCGGTGGTCCATTTGCCCCAGACGGCAAAATTCGAGCATGACGGCGGCGAGTTGGGCGGGAAATGCAGGATTTCGGCCTGGGTTATGCCGAGCCGCACGTCCTCATAGGCCACATCGTCGACCCCGGCCTTCTTCAGTCCCTCGACGATCCCCTTGAGTTCCTGGACGATTGCGGCGGGGAAATGCTTCTCCATGCGCACCGACTGCTCCATCACGTAGTCGCGCGTGTAGCCGCGGCCGTAGAGCGCCTTGGTCATGTACCCCTCCTTCATCATGTGCGTGATCTTCTTGGCCATCAGGCGTCCATGCTGGTAGCCCATTTCCGACGGCGTGCCCTTCATGACGAGCACGGGCCATTCGCCCACCTGGTAAAGCCGCCCCTCGCCCTCCTGGTCCACCAGTTTCACCTCCTGATCGGCGATGATGGTGACCGGGCGGTTCGGGTCGGGAATGGTCTCGGCAAAAGCCGGCAGGATGCCCAGAAGCATGGCCACCAGCAGCAGCAGCGCCAGCAGGATGCGGTCCAAATTGCGCTTTATCATGTCGGGTCCTCCAAAAGAACGGGCTTTTCGCGTGCGCACCTCGGCGACAGAAAGGGACTATTGTAAGTTCAGCGGTTTGACTGAGAACGGCGTCTTCCGGTTTCGGCGCTGCCCGGAGACCTTCCCGGCTCTGCCCAACGATATGCAAGTCTTTCTTTTGAACCACACGAAGGTCTTGGAGTAGCACAGCCGCAACCAGGAAAGTCGCGAATCCAAGTCCCCCCTTCGAGGGGGGCAGCCCGAAGGGCGGGGGGTGTATGTCCCACACTCACCAGAATTGCCCTATTCGGCGACGATTCTGGCACACAGCAGTACGAAGTAAGACAAGGCACGAAATGGTTCCCTTGTCTTTCCCTTCGTGTCCTTCGTGCCTCCGTGGTTCAAAAAAAGGTTGGTTTCACCCGCCGAAGGGGAATCGTACCCGAGTTCCCGTCTTGGCGGCCGCATAGGCTGCGAAAACCATTTCGGCGGCGACACGGCCGTCGTGAATGGTGGCGGGCAGGGGCGCGTCGTTGCGCATGGCGTCGACCCACGGGCGGGGCACGGCGCGGATGCGGTGGCCCTGGTCGGGCGGGATGGGGATATCCTCGACGCGCCAGTCCGACTCCCCGTACAGGAACCACTTGAGCGCCGGGCCGTCGGGCCGGCGGGGCACGGAGCAGGAGGGGGCGTCGCCGTAGTTCTGGATGAGGCAACCTTTCGAACCGTAGATTTCGGTGGTGTTCTCGGCGGCGATGACGGTGGAACTGTTGAACAGCGTGCCCATCATGCCCGAATCCCAGCGGTAGACGGCGATGCCGTTGTCGTCGGGCGCGCAGTCGGTGATGACGTTGTCGATCTCGGCAATGACGCTGGCGGGCTTGCCGAAGATCCAGTGGAACCAGTCGGCGGGGTGTGCCGCGTCGTCGGCGAACATACCTTTGTTCATCTTCGCGCTGAGATGCCATTTGGACTGGCCGTTGATGAAGGCGGGCACGAGGCAGACGCCGATGCAGTGGCGGCGGCGCACGACGGCGATGTCGCCGAGCACGCCCGAGTCGACGATTTCCTTGATGCGCCGGTTGGCCGGGTCGTGACGCATCTGGAAGGCCATGGCGAAACGCACCCCGGATTTTTCGACGGCCCGGATCATGCGGTCACACGATTTGAGCGAGAGCGCCAGCGGCTTTTGCAGCAGGATGTGTTTGCCCGCGCGCGCCGCCGCGAGGACGTGCTTTTCGTGGTGGACCGTTTCGCTGCCGATAATGACGGCCTGGATGCGCGGGTTGTCGAGCAGCTTCTCCAGGTGCGGCGTGTATTTCATGCCGGTTTCGGCGCAGACAGCTTTTCCCCGCACGGGGTCGGCGTCCCACGCGCAGACGAGTTTCACGTCGTCGAAGTCCTTCATGACCTGCGCGTAGGCCGCGACGTGGCCGTGCGCGAAGCTGATGAAGCCAATGCCCAGCGGCGCTTTCATGGGGTGCTCCTGCCGGTCCGTCATTTGATGCTGAACACGATGTCCCGCGCGGCGTTGTCGAAGTCGATCCAGAGCGTGCGGCTGGCCTTGTCCCAGACCGTGGCCACGGGAATGCTCGGTTCCGTGGTGACGCTCTTGGGCTCTTCCATGAGCGTGATGCGCGCCCGCGCGCGGGTGCCCTCGGGGCCGCGCGTCGTGAACTGCCGTACGCCGTCCTCCAGCCTGCGCTCTTCCCTTATGCGGGTGGACGCGGCGGCGACCTTCTTGTTCATGCCCTGCCTGCGCGCCCAGGCGAGGTCGTAGAGCAGCACGCGCTCGCCGGGTTTCAATACCTTCTCCGCCACCACGGGCAGCATGGGATCAAACAGGTCGATGAACTGGCCCGTGATTTTGAGCGGTTCTTCGGAGGTTGATTCTTCCATGACCGACGCGATGACATAGGGTCCGCGCTGCAGTTTCAGATAGTTCTGCGTCTTCAGCGTGTCGCCCAGTTTTTCGAGCAGGCCCGACACGGCGTCGCGCACCTGCTGCGCGCCGTCTTCGCGCTTCTGCATGGCGCCGGGTCGGTCGGCGATCACGCGCACCCAGCCCTTGCCGACCGCCTCGGGCGCCGACTTGGCCGCGTCGGTGACGCCCAGGCGCTTGAGCAGGTCGTCCGATGCCGTGCCGTCGTTCTTGCCCTGGTCATTCCACCATTCTCGCACGTGGTGGTACGGGTCAGCATTGTCGTCGACGAACAGCAGGCAACCGCCCGCGCGCACCCACGCATCCAACTGCGCATGGTATTCCGGCTTGAGCGGTTTCTGGCCCTCGTAGGTGAGCAGCGCGACCCGGCAGGTGCCCAGCGTGTTCGCCTGCGGCAGGTTCTCCATCTGGACCACCTCGATGGGCACGCCCGCCTTTACGAAGGGCAGCGCGAGCCCGTAGAACTGGCCGAGGCCGCCGTCGCTCTGTTTGGGCGCGGCGCGCTGGAACATCATCGAATCGGAGACGATCACGCCGATACCGCGCGTGCCGCTGTCGTAGGACACGACGGGCTGGTCCATGTCGTTGAGCGCGTTGATCACCGCCAGCAACTGCGTGGCGTATTCGGCCGGGATGCCTTCCTTTGCGTTCGACTTGCTGTCGAGGTCCACCTTTGGATAGCTGCCCTGGAAAATGCGGCCCGGCCAGGGCATCACCTCGTAGCGGAACACCTCGGGCCAGAAGAGTGACGCGATGACCGTGCATTCATAGTTGCGCTTGTAGTCGTTCCAACTGCGGTTCGGGTTGTCCTCGATGGGATCGGCGAGGAACCACACCTTGCGGCCGGTGGGACGGACCATGCCGAGCATCTGTCCATACTCAAGATAGGCCGTCTCAAAGGTGCGTTCGGCAAGCCGGCCCTGGTAGCAGTTGCGCGTGCGCGCCGTGCCGGTCCACACCTGCGCGATGTAGCCGTCCATCTCCTTGATGTCCATCAGGTGAGACTCGGGGCTGACGATGCCCCACTGCGAATAGTTGATGAGCGAGTGCGTGGGCACGTGGCACTCGATTTGTCTGCCCTGCGCCGCGGCGCGCTCCTTCACATGCTTCGACACCTCGCGCAGCGCCTTGAAATAAAGTTCGTATTTCAGCCGGCTCGCGCGGTACTGCGCCTCGGGCGTGGAGTCGGGCTCCTGCCAGGGCTCGCCGTAATACGCCTGCCACGCCTGCTTGAACGCCTCGCTCCACCCTGCGCGCGTCCAGAACTCCGGCTCCTCGAAGAATATGGCCTGCGCGCCCGCGTCCACGGCCGGCTCCATGTATTTCTTGAGGAATTCGATGTAGCCGTCGGTCGGCACGTTGTAGCCGATATTCTCCCCGTGCAGGATCAGCTTGCCGCTCTTCTCGGTCTGGACCTCGTCCTTCTTGAATCCGTCCGGCCCCACGTAATACGCCTGGTAACCGCCCCAGGCGATGCCCGTCATCATGCCGACCGTGTAGCCCTTGTCGCGCCATGTTTTCGCCCGCTCAGCGAAGTCCGTGCCTACGCCGTAGACCATCGCCATGTCCGAGCCGATGTCGAGCTTGGGACTGTACCCGCCGCCCTCTTGGAACGAGGTGCGGTCTGGGCCGGGCTGCGCGACATCCGCCGCGAGAGCGGGAAGCATGGCGAGGGCAATCAGAACGGCAGTTATCGAAAGCGGCATTTTCATGGTGGCACTCTTTCCAAGGGTTATTGCAGGAACTTCGCGCCCAATCCAGGCAGTGCTACTCTAAACCAGCGGGAGGGATGGCGGCAAGAGAATGGCTGAGAACACGGTTTTCAGAAATCATACGGACCAACTCCAATCACTACGAGCCGCACAAGTACGATCCCGAGAATCACAATCAGAAGCGAGGGAACCCAATGCCATTTCGGCATGCGGTTGCGCCATGCCCGTGAAGCCATGAAAATGATTCCGGCCACCAGCAAGCCTACAAAGACTGCCAACCAAGGTGGCTGAAGAAGCTCATGAACCCGGATAAGCACTACCGTAGGCGTGTAATAGGGTTTGTCATATTGCGAAAGCTCATTCTTGAAATCCGGCAATGCCAGTAACTGCAGGAAATAGAAGATTCCAAGAATTCCTGTCAGACAGACAAGTTCCAAGGCCGGAAACAACCGCCCCTTCTTCATATTCAATCTCCCTCGATCCCGATACGGGACGTGCTACTCTAAACCAGCGGCAGGTGCGGCGGCAAGATAGGGAGAACGGCTTTCTGCGGCCTGCGTTACAAACAGCTACGGTCTTCATAACATTTCGTAGAGGTGTTGGCTCATCTCGAAAATATTCGGGGCGATCATAAGCTCCACAGACAGCACGAGAGTCAACCCAACGACAAAGATCACTCGCAAGGGCACCCAAGGCCATGCAGGCATGCGTGCGTGCCACATACGACAGAGGGCAAGTACGAATCCCGCTATCTCAAGGTCCAAGAGAACGGCAAGCCAAGGGGGTTGAAGAGTTCCTTGAACCTTCATGACGAGTATTGTCGCATCGGGTGGTCTTCCGCCAAACTGTTCGAGGACTTCCCCATACTGCGGCAACACCACCAGTTGCAGGAACAAGAAGACCCCCAGGTATCCCGTTATACAAACCGCTTCAAGTGCCGGTATACGCCACATCTTCTTCATCATCGGTTCCCTCACATTCAACGAAGGCGATACTACTCTAAGCCAGCGGCATGCGCCGCTCCAAACAAATCGCCGAGTGTCAGGCTGTTCCAAAGAGGCTTCGGGTCGATGCCGTACGTATCGCCGACCCGGCAAAAGAACTCCTCCAATTCCATATCATCCATCCAGCTTACCGGTCGGTAAATCGCGTGATATACGTCGGCAATGCGGTCATCGGGACCAAACTTCAGCCGGTCCTTTTCGCGAAAGCCAAATGAGCTGACGAAGATGGACAGAAAGTGGCGAATCTCGTCCTTGGGCGCCTGCGGGAACCGCCTCTTCCAATGGAGTCCTTCACAGCCCCGGAGTCTATATGGCTCCGGAACTTCATCTCCCTCGTAATTCCAACGAAAAACGAATGCCACCAACAATAGAAAGAGGAAACACACGGTTGATACGATCGCATTCGTGACTAGCTGGCGAAGTACATCCGCAAGGAAGTAGAGAAAGAATACGGCTGTTCCGACCATCTCCATGCCTTTCAATTGTTATTCACTATTTCGCGTCCGTCACATCAAACAGCGCCATGAGCGTCGTGTCCGCAATCACGTCCACCTCTATCGCTGGCGTCTCGCCGCGGTCCTTCCACTGTTTGAACTTGAACTTCTTGCCGTCGCTGGTGCGGGTGGGGTTGGACGGGTCCATGAACTGGCCCAGCCGCTCGCCGCTGCCGTAGCCTTTCGCCGTCTTCATGTCGGCGGGCACGACGTCGATGATTTCAACGGTATGCCTGCCAGGCTTGTCGAAGGTGATGTGGAACTTGCCGAAGTTGGCGCCCTTCACGTATTCGGTGGTCCATGCCCCGCAATGGGTCCAGTAGTCGAAACCGTCGACGCGGAAGCGCACCTCGCCCAGGCCGGGTTCGGTGATGACGGTGAGTTTGGGCCCGACGGTGTTCAGTCCGTCCTTGGTCTCCGGCAGGAACAGGTAGACGCGGCCCGAGTACTTCGGAATCTCGAGGTGGCGGTCGGTCGCGATCTTGACGGTGGCCCCGCGCGTCTCGCGGTCTTCAAAGCCGCCGTTCTTCAGCCGCTCGCCGCCCTTGTCGTCCAGCACCGAGACATCGTCAAACCAGACCTTGCCGGTCTTGTAGCGGAAAAGCGCGTTCAGCGTGACGGCGCGGATGGGCTTCTCGGGCGTGATGGTGACCGACTGCCGCTCCCAGTCGTGCGTGCCGATGCCGAAGTTCGCGGTCTGGCCGTATAGCCAGGTGCCGTCGCTGTACTGCAGATCGGCGTAAAGCGCATAGTTGGCGTCGACCGCACCGACCACATTCTCCGCCCTGCTCCAGCCGCTGACCGTGATCGGGGCGGGCGCGGTCTGGTTCAGTTCCACCACCTGCAGCGCGCCGCTGGCCTTGGTGCCCTCGGTGAGTTCACAGGCAATGGCGCGCTTGCCGCCGTGCGTCGTCGTCACGTCGGCGCTGTATCCCGTATCCATTGCACCCCACGCGGCAATCCCGCCAAAGCAGTCGAGCAGCGCACTTGCCGGCACCGCCGCATCAAGCGTTATGGTTGCGGGTTTCTCCTTGTCTGGGTTCACCGCCACGAAACCGTTCTCGAACACGCGGTAGTGCACTCCATTGTCCTCAAACTCGTCCGTGCGCGGCCTGCCCAGGCGCAACCGGTACAGGTCGGCCATCTCGGGGTTGCCGATGGGACCGCCCCCGTTCCACACGAAGCCCGCCAGCCGCGCGCTGGCGTAGCAGAAGAACGCGTCCTCGCGAATGCCGTAGGGCGTGTGGCCCAGATAGCTGAGTGCCTGGATTTGCTTGCCCGCGCGCACCTGCGGCTGCAGGTCTTTGCCCGCCTTGTTCCAGTGGCCGGTCCAGTCCATCCAGCGCTCCGTGCTGACCCAGGTGCAAATGTAGGATTCCAGCATTTCCGCGTCGAGGTATTTCCAATACTCCTTGGGCAGCGTGGTCGGGCTGGCCGAATTGCCGAGCACCGCGCCGTCGGGCTTGTATTCCCTGATGACCTCGCGCACGCGCTTGAGCAGCATGGCGAAGGCGTGGTTCTGATCGTCATAAATGTGCTGGTGCTTGCCGAACTTGGGCCCGAAGCATTCCACGCGGCTGCCCAGGTTGTCGACAAACACACCGTCCGCGCCCAGTTCCATGAGCTTGCGCACCCACGCCACCATGGCGTCCTGGTAGGCCTGCACGTTCGGGCAGGTGGTGTACATGTTCTTGGCGTCTTCCGTCTCCCAGAATCCGGTGCGCTTGAGGTTGCCCTCGCCGTCCACCTCGATGAATTCGGGATGGTCTTTGAGGTTGAGATCCTCGTAGGTCTGGCTGGCGAAACCCTGATAGAAGGTCACATAGGGGAAACATCGGACGCCGAGCGCGTGGGCGCGCTCGAAATAGTCGCGGCTCACGGGGCAGTGCGTTACAAAGGCCACCTTCGACTGGGCCAGCGCATCCCAGTCAGCGGGGCCCACGCCAAAGGCGTAGGTTTCGGAGTCGACAAGCCAGTCGGGTGCCGACTCGCCGATGTCCAACTGCTGCGCGGCGGCCGTGCGCGCCTTCCACGCCTCCGAAGGCTCTGAATACGACGCCGATGCGCCGAGAATGAGGACGGCAAGTATGGGCCATACGCGCGACATGAAAGACCTCCCGCGGCGCCGCCGCAGTTGCGTTTCAGGTCATTGTGCGCACCGGGCGGCGGCGGGGTCAAGCGCGGGAAAGGGTCAAATCGACGTATTGGCCTGTTCGGGAGGGTCGGGTTGGGCGGGCACCTGGGACTCCGCCGCGCTCGCCGGCGACACAGGCGCTTCCGGGGTCGCCTGTGCGTCCTCTGATGCGCTTTGGGGCGGCGTCACGGCGGCCTCCGGCGCACTTTGCAGCGTCACGATGGCGGTGTCCTGCGTTACCACGGCGGAATCCGGCACCCCTTCCGGTGTGGCCGGCGCAGCCTCCGGGACGGGTGTCTCCGTCGGTGGCGTTTCAGCGGCCTGCACGGGCGCCTGCTCCTGGGGTTCAGGCGGCGCCTCCTCTATCAGCGAGAGCAGCCCCTCCGGCGCGCCGGTGCCGACCGCCGTGACCAGCCAGTCGCCCACCGCGCGCGATGCAAGGGTCGCTCCGCCGGCTGCGGCCCGGCTGATTTCGTGCGCGGCGCTGCCGCTGGCGTTTGTGATCACCACCTTGGCCGGTTTTCCGCCGTACAGGAACACCATCTCGACCACCGGTTCTCCGCCGTGCTCCGCGCCGCGCACGGACACCAGGCGGCAGGGCGCGTCGGCGGCCTCCAGCGCGTTCTTGGGATCGAGAGCCACGCGCATGTCATGGTCGCGAAGTAGGTTCCGCGCCGACGCCATCACTTCCCGCGTCCGTGTTGTGGACAACGGCGCGCGCGCGTCACGCGTGCTCACGGACAGGAACGATGGCTGCGTTTGGGTGCGGCCATACCCGACGGAGAACATCACCAGCGCCATGGCGGCAAGGGCAACCGGCGCCGCGGCCCAGGCAAAACGGCGCCAGCGCGCCTGGGCGCGCCGGGTCTGTTCATGTTCTTTGACCCGTGCCAGCGCGGTCTGCCACGCCGCATCCGCGCCCGGCGCCGGACGCGCCAGCATCTCGCCCAGTTTGCGTTCCATCTCCGCTTCGGAGGCCGTCCGGCCGCAGTCTTCAACCGGGAGGGAAAGGTCGTATTGTCCGGCCTCGGCGGAGGGCATCCCGCAGCCCAGCCGGTCCAGCCATTCTTTATCCTGTGGTTTCATATCGTCACCCCGCTTTCCCTCTCCCTCAATTCCCGCGTTTGAAGACGGCCAACCACCCTGGGAACCGTCCGCACGATGCCGTTCCTTTTCGCATACTCCAGCAGCCGCGCGCGCAGCGACGTGCGACCCCTGGACAGGTGCGTCATCACGGTGGCCGCCGGAATGCCGAGGATATCCGCAATCTCCTGGTAGGAGAACTGCTCCACATCCTTCAGCAGTATGCACGACCGCTGTGCCGTGGACAACGCGCGGAAGGCCTGGTACACCTCGTCACCGCACTGTTCAAGAAAGACGTCCGGATTCCGGAGCATTTCACTGAAGTCGATGCCTGTCCCGGCCGCGGTCTGCGCCGGAAAGTCGTCGTCAAGCGCCTCGCAGGCGCGCGTGACTTCACGGTTCGCCACAAAACACTTGTTTACGAGGATCTTGAACATCCAGGCACGAAAGTTCGTGCCCGGCACGAACTTGTCCCGGTTCTCATAGGCGGCCAGCACGGCAGACGCAAACACATCCTCGGCCATGGCCGAATCCCACACGTTCCGGTATACAAACCGGTAGAACTGGTTCCGGTACTGCTCAATATTTCCCAGTATCTCATCCATCTCAGGGTGCATGTCCCCCGGTGCCCAAAGGGCGCCGGTTGTCTGGTTCCTCAACGCTCCATCCGTACTATATAAACGATTCAGAATCTGAACTATTCAGTCTTCATGATCCATGGGCCCATCCGGAAGTCGCGAGAATGGTCCGACTTGAACGACCCGAAAGCGCACTGTCTTAGGTCCCCCCTGGAGGGGAGACGGTCCCGCCGCAGGCGGGGCGGGGGGTGTATGTACTTCACGCACCCCCAAAGCTCAGCGCAGACGCGCTATTCCCAAGACGCCGGGGCCGGCATCCCCCGGGAATCTTTCCCGCGGGATGCCGGCAAAATCACCCGGACATTATTCTCGCGTCGTTACTTCGTTGCCGGAGCGGCGGGCGCGGCCGGAGTCGCCGGGGCGGCCGGAGTCGCCGGCGCAGCGGGGGTTGTCGGCGCAGCAGGCGTCGCGGGGGTCGCCGACGCGGCAGGGGTCGCAGGCGTGGCCGGTTTGGCCGGGGCGGCTGGTTTGGCCGGGACGGACGACGTGGCCTTGTCCTTCACCACGACCTTGCCGGTGGCTGTCGCCGGTGTGTCGGCCGCAAACGCGATGCCCGAAAATGCCAGTGCCACCGCTGCAATCGTCGCCAGGGTCAGAAACGTCTTCATGGTCTACTCCTTTGTCTATCTCTTGGGTTCACTTTTCGTTGTTCCGGTCACCCATGTGACCTGTTGCTATGTGTATTCACGGCGGTCGCCTTTTCATGTCAACGGGTCAACCGATCGC
>CAIJOU010000197.1 GCA_903822375.1 Candidatus Hydrogenedentota bacterium | reverse complement strand
GGTACAGAAAACGGGCATATTCTGCTGAATTCAAGGGGAAGAAGGCGGGAGTTCGGCAGACCACGCGGTCGGTCACACACAATGACGCTTGCCCCAGGATTCCAACGCAAGGCAAATTTCCGGTCCGCAGCTAGAATAGGGTTGTCAGGGTTGGGATATGGGTGTATACTTCGACAGGTTTTTACTCATAGGGGGCTATGAATGAAACAGCAGACAGAATACAAACCTTGGACCAAAAAACAATGGGAAGATGAAGACAACGCGTACATGGAGCCATTGGGATTGACGTTCATTGCGGTGATTGGCGTATTGGTTCTGCTGAACATAGCATGTGTGTGTTTCCACTACTTCTCCCTGTGAGGCGGCGGCGATCGTGAACGGTGCGGTGAACACAGACCAGGGGGCAAAAGATGAATGAGGATTGTTTTCAAGACGAGGGTGGCGAGCCAAAGAAAGAGGCCGCACCGCCCACATCGGAGGGGGCGCGAATCATGCTTGATGATGCTGTCGCCGCCCTCGGACAGGATGCATGCGAAAGCTGGGTCAGGTGCGGCTGGCTTAACCGCGAAGAGGCCATAAGACGCGTCCAGCAGGGGGAAAGTCCCGATGTGGTCGCCCGCGATTTTGCGCGCTAGCGGAAAGTCCCCTTTCCCTGCGTGACCGCGGCGAAGACCGGGGTTCTCAGGTCACCCGTTGCGCTGAAGAGACTCTGCATTGGGTTTGTCCCAAGAGCAGCGCCTCAAGGGCGGCATCCGCGCCTGCGCAACATGGTCCCCGTCCCGCAGTGCACGCCCTATTTCGTCTCCGGAACCGGCGGACGAACATCGCTCCGGACGGCAAGCGGGGCATCCGGCCCGGACGGGGCAAAATCAATGCCAAGGCTGTCGAGGAGCGTTCCCTCGTCGAACCGCAACTCGACCAGCGCCTTTTCATGCTCAATGCGGGCCTTCACCTCCTGCTTTTGTGCAAGGGTCAAGTCCTGTTGAATCTGCAGGACGCGATAGCTGGTACTGATGCCGATCCGAAGACTCTCCTCCTCCGCGACGACGTTGGTCTCCTGAAACTGCGTTGCCTGGTGGTTGGTTTCGATGAGAATCCGCGTGTTTTGAACGGCGTCCGCGGCGAGCCGCACATTGTACATCAGGTTCTGTCTGGTTTTTTCCAGCTCCTGCCGGGCCTGCTTTAATGTGAAGTCCGCACGCTGAAACGCGCCGCGCGCCGCCCGGTTGCCCAGAGGCACGGACGCCGTCAGGGCGACTGCGGTGGAGTGGTCGTTGCGCCGGATAACCCCCCCAAACACGTTTTCCCATTCATAGCCGCGGCGTCCCTGAAACAGGCTGCCGGTAATGCTGAGGTCGGGAAGCGTGTCATTCTCCGCGCGGCGGCGCTCTATTTCGGAGGCCTTTATTGCGAGGTTGTCCACGGTCATTTCGGGCCGGTTCTTGAGGGCAAGCTCGATGCTTTTGGCAACCTGCACTTCTTGATTCTTGAAGAGCTCCGCATCAAACTCATCCTGGCCCGGCCGGTCAATGGGGACGATGCGTGCCGGTGAAAAGATGCCATTTTCCCGCATGTTGAGAAGCGCTTTCAGGGCGTTTTCGGCATTGCGGGTCTGCCATTGCGCGTTGGCAATGTCGGTTTGGCGCATGGCCACGCCGGCCTT
>CAIJOU010000196.1 GCA_903822375.1 Candidatus Hydrogenedentota bacterium | reverse complement strand
TCCGCTCCTTGTTCCACGGGTTCCGCTTCGCTCCACCCGTGGCTACTATTGTTGGCCCCCCTTCGGGGGCAACACAACCCGGCTGGATAAGGGATTACCTGAACGGAATCCCACGACGGTGTCAATCCGCTGAGGAAGCGCCAAACCCGGTTCCGAACAATGCTTCGAAATCCCTGTCCGGATCAGGGAGTCTGAAGCGGGGAGTGGAACGAATAACTCCCGGCTTGCGGGGTCTATCGCATCTGAAAGACGATGTGACCGCCCGCAAAGTCCGTGGGGAGCGCGATGGCACCGTCTTTTCGTGGGGACACTTGCTGACCGTTCACCTCGGCGGTCAGGACAGCGCCCGCTCCCGGAATCTCCACCTGCAAACGACCCTGCCGGAATCGGAGGTCGGCCGAGATGGGGGGACTTCCGGGATAAAGCGCCGGCTTGATAACAAGCTGATTGTCCTCGAAGTGAACGCCCAACAGATGGCGGACAATGAACAGGCTGATTTCGCCGGAAGTCCACGGAAGGATGCCGGCCGTCGGCGCCTGGGAGCGAAGCAGGGGAATGGCCTCGAACCATGCCCCGGTGCGGCCGCCCTGAACCGTATTGAGCCATTCGAGCGTGCGGCGGCTGCGTTCAAAGTCTCCGGCCGCATGCTGTGCACGCAGGATGAAACAGGTCGCAAACGACCACGGTCCGGGCTGGTCGCACTGGCCGCTGGAGTGGTACCGTTCGTAGCCGCCCCCGAACCAGCGTCCGTCGCGCAGCCTCTCCAGTTCGTCAAGTGTGTTCTTCGCCAGGGCCGATTGTGGGGGGATGAGTCCATAGGCAATGGGCTGCGCCATGGTCGCGTCCGGTCCGGCCAGATTCACCCGTTCCGTCTTCAACGGAACGTCCGCGGCGGCGGCTGGGAAATGAATGGTGTGAATTGGCGTGCCGTCGAGTGCGCGGCGTTTGATGAGGTGACCGTCCTCCACCAGCGCGGAACCCGGACTTTCGAACGCCGCCTTTTGGATGCGGTCGGCCTCGCTGCGCCAGCGTTCGGCGCGGTCGGCGGCGCCCAGTGGCTCCGCCAGTGCGGCGGCATCGCGCAGGCCCAGGATGACGTAAGTCTGATACGCGAGTTCATGGGCGTCGTCAAAAGTGCGCTCCCAGAATTCGCGGCGGTTGTGGACCATGCCGGTCTCGTCGCGGAACTGGGGGTGCAGCGGGCGTTCCACCAGCGCCAGCAGCTTCTCCCGATGCTCGCGCAGCAGCGAATCGTCGCCGGTCCAGTCGCGGTAAGCCTTCAGCGCGTGGAGCAGTTCGCCCATCTGGTCAAACTGTTCAAGGTCCGGCGCGTCAAAGCCCCCGCCGATCATGGTCTTGCCTTCGGCGTCCACCATGTGCTCAAGGACGTGGGCAAACCCGTTCCGGGCCAGTTCAAACTGGCCCGCATGAAGCAGGCCCAGCAGCGTGTTCGATGTGTCCCGTACCCACTGCGCACCGTACTCGAAAATGCCGGCATCCATCACACCGTTGTCAGCCACCATCGCCGCCAATCCGAAACGCGCCTTGTCAAAGATTTCCTGCACGGTGGCGTCATTGGTTCGCACAGACGACGCAGCCGTCCACCCCTCCCTGGTCTTTGCAAGCTGGTCGGCAAAAGTAAATGCGGCCAAACCTTCAGCACTGGTGGATACGGCTGGGAGCGGAGACCAGTTTTCAGCGGGTCCGGGAGGGATTTGGGCGAGCAGGAGGGTGTCCACAGAAACAGTTTGTCCGGGTGCAACAGACAGGGGTCCAACCTCTATCATGCCTTGCCCGGTTACCGTCTTTGCCGCCGCATCGCAGGCAAAACCGAGTGCCATGAGGCATTGCGCGTGCCCCCGAACGAGCCAACCGTTTGTCACAGTGCAGGCTCCCGGCGGCAACGCCAAGCGCAGGCGCAGATCTTCCGGTCCGCCAAGATTCGCCGAGGTCAGTTGAATGCGGCGAATAAAGAGCCCAATGTCACCCAGTGCGAGCAGTTGCTCCGTGACGCGCACACCGCCGGCCCACCAAACTGCCTCGACGGCGGGGACACCCTCCACGGTGGTCCAGCGGGTTTGAGTTTCGTGGCCGACGGCCGTGAACGGGAATTCTCCGAGCACCACCTGCAATGCACTGGCCGCCATGCCCGCGCCGTCCACAAAGTTGAACGCAGTCTCCTTGCGGGCCGACTGGCGGTTGTCTTCCGCGTCAAACAGCAGATACATGAAGGCCGGCCCCAGGTCGACCTTGTCGGCCTGAACGATCATCTGGGCATTGCCGCTTCTCAGCACAAAATACTCGCGCCCCTCCAGGAAGGAACGCTTCTGAAGCGGGAGCAGCGCCGGGTCAATGCCCGCCGCCCGCGCGGCGGTCGCTGTCTCAGGGGCCTCGGCCGCCCGTGCCGCCGCCATTCCGCCTGCGGTCAGCAAGACCGTCCCCAGCAGACCAAGAAGAAAACCGTGGCAAGACATGGATGAGCCCTCACGGGTCGGCGGCGGCAATAATCCGAAGATGCGCCGGAGGCGCGCTACTTGTCTTTCTTCTTCTCGTTCTTCAGTTTCCGCTTCTCCTGCGGGGTAAGGAGCGGTTTCTTCTTCACTTCCTTCGCGCCCTTGTCTTTCTTTCCCTTTTCGCCCATTTTCGTATCTCCTTGTTGGATGGCAGTCTGTGTCCGCTAATCTACCCCCAATCATATGGTGGAAGCAAGCCATCCCGTTCGCGGGCGCAAAAAGGGGCGACCGCAAAATGACGCCGGGTGCATGGTCTGCTATACTGGAAATGGCCGCAAACAAGGAGACTCACAGATGGACCTGCCCATTAGTATCGATCAGGAGGAAATTGCGGCATTCTGCCTCCGACACCACCTCACCCGGCTGGCGCTGTTTGGTTCTGTCCTGACGGATCGTTTTCGTCCGGACAGCGATGTTGATGTGCTGTTCGAGTATCACCCGGAGCACATACCGTCGCTCTTCGATGTGGCGGCCATGGAGGAGGAGCTGACCGCAATCCTCGGCCGGAAGGCGGACATGCGAACGCCGCGGGATCTCAGTCGGCGGTTCCGTGATGAAGTCATGCGTAATGCGGTGGTTCAGTATGCTGCCTGATTCGGACCGAAACCGGCTCATGCACATGGTTGAGGCGGCCCGGCAGGCGCTGTCTTTTGTGCAGGGTCGCAAGCGCAGTGACTTGGACATCGATGTGCAGTTGTGTCTTGCGTTGCTTCGCGCGTTGGAGGTCGTGGGTGAAGCCGCCAGTCGGGTCACTCCCGAGACGTGTGCAGCCCATCCAGAAATACCATGGCGACTCGCGGTGAGCACGCGTAACCGTCTCATCCATGCCTATTTCGATATTGACCTTGACATAGTGTGGACAACCGTCACCGAAGCCCTTCCCAAACTTCTGCCCCTGCTTGATGCCGTCTTGGCGCGTGAAACAGAGTAATAGACGGTCTCAAAATGTGGCGATACAGTCACTTAGTTTGTGGCGTGACGCGACCCACATTTCGGGTTCACCCGCCTGCATATTCGATGACTCCATACCAGCCGATTCCGGCGTTCTTCCAGTCCGCATTCCGCTGGAGCACGTGTTCGATGCGGTCTCCCGGCTTCACCTTGACGGCGCACTCGTAGTGCACACCAGCGCGGTCGATGGGTACCTGCTGCCAGTCCCTGTCAGGCCAGAGGGATTGCCCGTTGCACAAAATGCGCACACGACATTCCGTCGACTGGGCGCTCCCTGGCGGGAGGTCGCGCCGCACCATTCCGCGCAGCACCACGTTGCCGGCCCGTTGCACCGTGAATACCCGCGCGATATCCGCGTCGGGGTGGGGAAGTATGAAAGTGCGTGCAAGCACACCGGGTGTGGATTCCCCGTCCGCTTTGGGTTCCAGCAACCATTGACCTTCATATCCGGCCTCCGGATGCCACGCCAACGGATTGGGTGTCTGGCCGTCGCGGGAGGATTCATAGGTCCATTCCTGAAACCCCTGCACGTTGCCGAAACCCTCGAAAAGGTGGTGCCGTTCGGATTCGCCCGCGGCGAGTTCGGCAGTCACGAAGGGGGAGACGTTGCCGTCGCCATCGACGGCGCGCACTTCGTAGCCACAGGAAATGAGTGCAATCCCGGGCCGGGAATGGTCGAATACGAATTCGCCGCGCGATATCCTGCCGAGGCTGACGCGTGCCCCGTCCGGCTCCACGCGGAACGCCTCATAGCCGGAAAGCCAGTGATCGTCCTCGGCCGGTTCCCAGCGGAGTTCCACGCCCTGCGTGTGGATATTCGTGGCGATGCGTTTGGTGACGCTGCGGGGCGGACCTGGAGGCGTGGTGTCGTTGCCGCTGCCCGGATGACCGGGCAGGTTGAGGTAGACGATTTCGCCGGGCTTCAGTGCCTCAAAGGTGACGCCGCGCGCCATCAGGTCCGCGCCGGTACGCTTCTCGACGTGCCGGTCGACGTCGAAGCGCACATCGTAGTCAAGCGCTGCGGTCAGTCCTTTGGGAAACACGATCACAGCGCCCGCCGGCATCTGCTGCGGTTGGGTGAAGGAACGTGTCGTTAGAATGACGCCCTTGGTACCCTCGCGGTTCATGCGCTGGAAGTACAGTACGGGGTCGTCACCGTCCACCTTCGGACGGAATACATGGCCCCAGCGCCCCGCCACCTCCTCGCGAACCATGTAGCGGTACAGGTCCCAGTCTTTGCGCAGCGCTTCCAAACCGGGCGTGGCGTCGGGCGGGATGGCCAGCGTGCTGCCCGCAGGGTGGGTTGCCTTCAGCGAGTACCCCTTCTTGCTGGCCGGGTCACCGTACCAGTCCGGGTCCATGCGCAGTTGGATGCGGTCATTGTTGATGCTGTACGCCTTGCGGCCCTGCTCGTAGGAGAAGTACACGACGTTGTGCAGCAGGTCGGGCGGGATGAAGAGCGAACTGTGGTAGCCCGAGTAGTCGCGCGTGCCGCCGTCGGTCATCTCGGCCGAATCGGAACAGTCGGCCAGATCGACGCCGATCCAGTTGCCTCCGCCGAAACAGGCGTCAATCCCCTGTTCGGGGTGGGCGGCGAGGAACTCCCGGTTAAGCCGACGGAACTCCTGGTCTGCCGTGAGTGGGTCGCTCCCCGCACCGGGGGCAATGTCATAGCGCCACTGGAACCCGCCCCAGTCGCGGGTCTTCCGGTCGAGCAGGTCCAACTGCCACTGTGTTGCTGCGGGGCTGGACTGGTTGATGGATGGACCGACCATTTTCATCGCGCCTGCGAGATCGCGGTCCGCCTGGCATCCGTCGGAGCGCAGGAAGGTGGGAAACCACACTTTCAGTTTCATGCCGGACTTGTCCAGGTAGCGCACGGCCTCGCCGAAATCGGGGCCATTCCAGCTTCCCCAGGCGTCGTACCAGCCCGCGTCGTCCCACAGCACGCCCGCGCCCGCACAGCGGGCCAGGTCGGTGTAGTACAGGTCCAGCGCCAGCCGGCAGCCCCAGTTGTCCTCGCCGCCGCCCGTGTTCACCCACGGGGCGGGCCAGTCCACCGCGTATCGTGGCTGCGCAAAGTAGGCCGCGTGCTTGTTTTGCCACAGGTACTGATACTGCCAGTCCAGCACCTGGTTGCCCATGTCGTCCAAATCGCCCGCAAAGCACCCCGTGAACACGCGCGGCGTGTCGAAGTGCTCGCCCGGTTTGAGTGTTCGGGTATATCCCGCGAGCACCAACCGGCAGCGGAAGGCCGAGCCGTTCGCCGCGCCCAGCGGCGCCGACCACGGGCCAAGATAGTCCCAGCCAAAGAAGTACCCGTGCCGGGCCGCCTCATCGTAGAGCATCATGAACGGCAGATGGTCACTCGATGCCGTGGAGGCGAAGGTGTTTGCATAGTCGGCGCCCACTTTTTCCGTGACCAGACGCTGGGCCCCGTCGTAGGCCTTGCCGCCCGTGAAATGGGAGAACGTAAGGCCCGCCTTGCAGTCCTCGCCCATGAGCCGCATGTCCAGGAAGCCGGCGTCTGAGACGGTTATGTCCTGCGTGCCCGCATTCTCGTAGCTTGTCCATTCACGCAGCACCGCCGTGCCCGGATACACGATGAAATGGCGGGTCACCGTCATCACATCATTTGTCAATTTGATGTCGAGGGCGGATTCTCCCTGCGGCAGTTGCCCCGTTGTCCATGCGCCCTCTTTCTTCCGCGTGCCCAGTTGCCAGCCGCCGCCTGCGCCTGAATATGATTGTCCGTTCACGGTCACGCTGAATTCCGGCGACGCGCCGCCCTGCACATATTCTTTCGGCGGGTTTACGGCCTTGTTCAGGAATGAAGTGAGTTCGAAACGACCGGCGGAAAACGTCAGCGTCCGCTCCATCCGAGACGTGCCGAGCACCCACGTGGTGTCCTGCGAAGCGGATGTATCCGCGCGGACGTATGCGTCTCCACTGCCGCCCTCTGCGGAAGCATTGACAGACATCGCGATTGCTGCTGCAATGAGTACCAAAGTCTTTCGCCACATGCGCCTATCCTTTCCTGTCTGGTAACTTGCCTAGAATAGCAGAAAGCGAGTGCGACGGTCGGGCATCGTTCACACGGAGTCCACGATTTGCCGTGCATCCATGCTAGACTGGACTCGCGCCGGGAGAATTATTCTCCTGCGGAACGACATGAAATGCATGCCGCAACCGCTTGTGGAAACGGAACATACATGCTGCCACTGCCCGTTCTTATGGATGTACCCATTGCCGCGCTGGGCCTTGTGCTTGGTCTGGCGCACGGAAGAACCCTGTTCCGGCACGGCGTGCGCCTGTCCTCCCGTGACCTCCCCCGAAAAGCCCGACTGCTGATGTTCGTCGGGCTGGGGTTCGTAATGCTGAACCTGATATACCTGCCCGCCAAGAACAATCCCGTAACCGCCTGGTATCTTCCCGTTCCCGTGGAATACTATGGCTACACGGTGACTTGGATGGCCGATATGTTCATCATGGCGTTCATGGCGGGCACTGCCATCGCCGTGGCGGTGCTGGAGCGGCATCTGCTTCGCTGGGCACTGCCGGCCGTGTCGGCCTCACTTCTCTGCACGGCGGCATTTACCTACCACACTTTTCACAGCGGCACCCGGCCTGAATTGCAGCGGGCGCGGCTCAGTCCGGACGGGATGATCCTGCAAACAAACGGTTCCACCTGTGCCGCGGCGGCCTGCGCCAACATTGCCACGTTTCTCGGCGTGCCCAAGAGCGAGAAGGAGATGGTCGAGATTCTGGGCACACGGGACGATGGCACCTCCAATGCGGAAGTGGTCCACGGCATGCGAAGACTGGGATTCAAGTGCACCAAACGGTACATCCGCGACAGAGATGCTTCCCGGTTGCATGCCCCTGCCATGCTGCTCGTGGACTTGGTTGGCCAGGTGGACGGGCATACCGTGGCTTACATGGGCCAAAAGGACGGAAAAGCGGAGATTTGGGACCCTACCGGCGGGAAACGGTGGCTTAGTGCGGAGGAATTGCGCGTGCGGTGGCGTGGCCGGGCCATCGAGGTGGGACGCTGATTCGGGCTGTTGCGTTTATCCGGCGGGGGGCGGACTGGTACACTGTGGTGAACAACACACGGAATATGAGCCCGTGAGGAGCTTCCCATGCCCACAAACAAACGTTCCGGAAAACCCGGACCTTCCCATTTTGGCGCCAAGCCGTCGAAACCTTCCGGTCCGGCGGGGTCATCGCAAAAACGTGGCAAGCCCTCCGGCAACCCCGGACCCGGTCGGCCTGCTGCGAAGCGGACCAGCGACACTGCCGCGCCCAAGCCGGCCGGTGCCCGTCCTGCACGTCCTTCCGGACCCGGTCGTTCCGACGAGAAACGGGTGCGTACCTTTGGGCCGCCGACGTCGGCCCCGAAAGCCGCCAGGGGCGGCGGCCCGTCTGCCTCATCGGCACGTCCTGAGAGAAAAGGCCGTGACCGCGGCGCGCCCAAGCCGGCCGGTGCCCGTCCGGCACGACCTTCCGGTCCCGGTCGTTCTGACGAGAAACGCGCGCGCACCTTTGGCCCGTCGACTTCGGCACCAAAGACTGCCAGGGAGATGCCCGCCTCCGCGGGAAAGACAGGCGCTCCCAGTCGGCCCCGGGGCGGCGGTTCGTCAGCACCGGCACGGCCTGACCGGCGGACCGGCGATGTTCCCGCGCCCAAGCCGGCAGCCGCAGCTCCGGTCGGTGCGCCTCCGGTGGCCAAACCGGCCGCCAAGCGCTCCCCGGCGGGGGGGCGACCCGCAGGCAGACGGACTTCGGGCACAGCCAGGCCGAGCAACATCATTCACACCAAGTGGAACGATAGCCGGGCCTTCATGGTTGCCGCCTCCCCGCTCTACAAGGGATTCTTCCGCGAGGAAACGCTGGAGAAGGCCACCGAGTTGCTGCTGACCGAGCGCGACCCGCTGATTCAGCCTGCGGCGAAACGGATGCTCGGGGACACTCCGGTCGGCGCGCTGCATTTCGACCAAGTGTGGGAGAATGCGAACCGCTTTCTCTACACAGTGGAAGCGTCCAACCGGCTCGGCAACCGGGCGACCCTGGGCTGGATGGTGGCGCGCAACCACCAGGAGTTTGGCGCGATTCTCCGCGCGGGTTACGAGGGGCTTTGCCGGTTGAACAAGGTTGCCCCGGCGCTGGCATCGGAACCGCTGGGCTCGGGCTTCATCTACCTGCCCGACCGGTACCGCCGCACGGAACTGGGCCGCGAACTGCCCGTCTATTTCTTCCGCTGGCCGGCGCGGGAGGCCGCGCCGCTGTGCGTGGCCAACCCGGACCAGCTTTCGCTGGCGGCGGCACCGCGGCCCCGGCTCATGGGCCGTGTGGAAACGGAGCGCATCCGCTTCGGCCTGACCGAGCTGGTTGTGCGCGGGTTCCGTCCGGAAAAGGGCGTCGGGCTTAACCTGCCCGCGCTGTCGCCCGATGATTTTCTGGGATGGCGCAGCGAGGGCGGTGTGGCCAACGTTAACCTGGTGTTCTGCCGCGCGCGCGAGGTGCACAGTTCGCCGGGCCGATATCTGCAGCGGCTCCTGTCCATGACCTGGCCGGCACCCGGCGGTGCCTTTTCCGTGGTGCCCGATGATCCCGCCCGCTTCTTTGCGGCCGTGTGCGCGGCCCTGGGCGACGACACGGCCCGCATGTGGGTGGCCGAGTGCTGCGGCCTTTTTGCCGGGCGCGCCGGACGTGCCGAAAAGGGCCCCGGCACCCGGTATGTGGAAGAACTCAGGGAACTGGTGGCTTCGGCCCCGGAACAGAAGGAAGCGTGAAATGCAGCGAGTTGCGCTTGCCGCGGTAATTATCCTTGCGGCATGGTGCGCTGTCGCAGAGGACGGCGTGCATATTTTTGTGTCAACTTCGGGCAACGATGCCTGGCCGGGCCGCGTGGCGGAGCCGAACGCGGAAAAGACCGACGGCCCCGTGGCCACACTGGCCAAGGCGCGCGACCTTCTGCGCGCCGCGGGCGCGGCGGCGCGGGGCGTGTATGTGCGCGAGGGCGTCTACCCGCTGCGCGAAGCGCTGTCGCTGGGCAAAGAGGATTCGGGCGCTCCGGACCGCGTGGTGACTTGGCAGGCTTTCCCGGGTGAGACGGTGCGCCTGACGGGCGGCGCGGCGGTGA
>CAIJOU010000195.1 GCA_903822375.1 Candidatus Hydrogenedentota bacterium | reverse complement strand
CACTCGTCCGTCGCCGCTCTTTATGAGCGACGGACGGCTCCGACGGGAAAGGGCTTAGACCTCAACCCTGCTCAGGGGCCTACTGTTGCACTTACTATATGAACTCGCGCGGTCTTAATGTTTTTTTGACCACCCGGTATTCTGCGGCCCAATTGAACGCGCAAGAACCCCTCTGCAGCCTTGTTCATTTCACGGGAGAGGCGGAGAATAATCAACCCGATCGGGGAATGTAGGACAGCCGTCCGTCGTGGCGGACTGTCAGTCTGTGTCGATGCCTTGGGAACGACAGGCGAGGTCCGACTTTGCCCAAGGGCTTCGCCGTGACAAGGCGCCTGTTCCACATTGTGGATTGCGATGGCCATGCCGTGGCGATTATGCGCATACTGCCGCTATCTTGGGGCACGCCAATCTCCTGAGATTGGCGCTCCCAGGGGGGACGGCCTTTGGCGTTGTTTTCTCCCGAACCTTGGCAAGGGTAGGGGTGGGGTTCCTTGTCCCTTTGTGGGCATGGGCATCTTGCCCATGTTTGGGGCTGTCAAGAATGCTCCCGAACATGGGCGGGACGCCCATGCCACAACGCCATGGCATGGCTATGGCGAAGAAAAGCGGCGGCATGGCCACGCACTCAACATAAAGACCGGCGGCATGGCCGCGCGCACTTAAAAAGAGGCCGCCTTGGTCGCGTTGCACCGTCAGGTGCGGTAACGCGCCTCATCGGGCCATTGTAAGGGAACGCCCTGCGCGGTGAGGCTGGACTGGAATTCGGCGAGCAGGGCCGCCTCGGCGCGCACCTGCCGCGGCTGGGTCTTGCGCTCCAGGCAGAACGCGGCCAGCGCACCGGCCGATTCACCGATGTTCCACTCCACCGGATGAAGCCGGTAGCAGCCGTTGGTCAGGTGGGTGACGCCCAGGTTCTTGCAGGCGGGCAGCAGGTTCTCCACACGCTGCGGCAGCAGCGCGCCCAGCGGAATCTGGAAGGGCAGCGAGTCGATGTCGATGTAGTTGTCGCCGCCGGTGCTGGGATGCAAGTCGATGCGGTAGAAGCCGATGCCGACGCTGTCGGCGAACTGCTCGGCGGCGATGCCCTTGTCCGATTTTCCCACCAGCTTGGCTCGGGCGTCTTTGCCCACGTGCTTCTCAAGGACGGTGAACTCGGCGCGGATGCGGCGCGACTCGCGGATGTAGGGATACTTGGCGAGGCCGTCGGCCGTGCCGGTCATGTCGGGGCGCAGGCGCAGGCCGGGCCAGCCCTGCCCGCCGTCGGGCCGGGGCGCTTCGGTTTGCAGCCAGTAGAAGAGGGACAGGCTCAACTGCTTGGCGGCGTCGACATGTTTGCGGGCCTCTTCGGCGGACACGCCGATGAGATTGCCGTCGAGGTAATCGTTCTGCGGCCAGTTGACCAGCGTGACGCCGCCGCGCGTGAAGCCGGGTGTGAAATTGGCGGGGTCGAGAATGCGCCGGTATTTCCACCAGCCCGGCGCGTTCGGGTCGCCGGGATCAAAGGGTTGATTGCGCTCCTGCAGTGTGACCGGGTGGATGGTGCGGAGCGTCAACAGCGGGCCGCTCCACGGGGGCGTCAGCTTGGGCACGTAGGCCTTCCAATAGGCGTAGTCGCGGGGAGCTTCGGCAACATGGTTCTCGCCGGGGCAGTACTCCATGGGGAAGCAGCAGGTGAACGCCTGCATGTCGTCCGGACGCGCCGTGTCGGGTGCGTGCAGTTCCCCTGTGTCCTTGTTCGATTCGGCGCCGGTGACATGCTCGACGCCCGCCAGCGGCAGCAGTGCGCCGGTTTCCGTGGCGTCGAGGAAATAGTCGCCCTCCACGGTCACCTCGTTGCCGGTGTCGAGATCATTCAGCACCACGCCGCGCACCCTGTCTCCTTGTGTGTCCGCGGACAACGGCATATGGCGCGTCAACAGCGTCAGCCGTCCCGAACTGGCGTGGGGCGCCAGCATTTCCAGCAACGCGGCCAGCGACACGCGCGGCTCATGGCAGATGCGCGAGACCCCGCCGTTGCCCGGGTTCAGGTTCTTCTCGGCGCGCGCCGCGTCCGTGAGCGGGTAATTGCGGCGGTAATAGTCGCGGATGCGGTTGCGGTAATCCTGGTAAAGCTTTGTTCCGCCGTAGCTTTCGATCCATTGGTTTTCATCGGGCGGCACGGCCTGTGCGGTGGACTGTCCGCCAACCCAGTCGGTCTCCTCGGCGAGGATGACCGAGCGTCCCGCGCGCAGCGCGGCGAGGGCCGCGGCGCATCCGCCCAGCCCGCCGCCGATGACCACGATGTCGGCGCGCAGCGCTCCGGCGCGGGCTGCGGATGCGGGAAGGTCT
>CAIJOU010000194.1 GCA_903822375.1 Candidatus Hydrogenedentota bacterium | reverse complement strand
GTCATGCCCATCGCTTGAGGCAATGACACGGACTTGGTGCCCCGGAATAGGCCCTCTCTCCACGCGCAGGTCGGTCAACAACTGCGTCACGCGCTCCAGTCCTGTGTAGATCTGGGTGGCACCGTGCGGAAGCGAGTGCATCTTACGGATGGCATCTTCAATCATGCCGAAATCCCGTTGGACATTCAGGAATGAACAGCCGATGTCGCAATCTGTGCTGTAATGGAGGACCGCGAGACAACTGTCGGGAAACGCTGCACGTTTGGCGTGCAAGAAACCAAGAGACGAATCGCAGGCCAAGTCAAGTTTGTTACGACCTGGTTCGAATCCCTCTTCTTCCATGGAACCCGATATGTCGTCCAAGAGTATGTCCCACTTGAAACACTCGGGGTGCGTCGAGGCATACCGTTCCGAAGGTGGCGGCTGTGTTCGAGAAACAAGTTTCCGAATCAATTGAAAAGACATGACTCATTACCTCCTATGTGGGTTGGTCTTGATGGCCTTTACTGCTTTCTGGAAAAGACTCACCGGGCCGGAGGCAGCCTTTGGCCTCCGGCCCCTTCTGAACAATTAGCTGGCCCGTTTCTTGGCGCTGCTGGCATCGACGGTTTCCACGACCTCTTTTCCAGTGAACGTGTCGATCGCGCGCACGGAAAGCATTGCACTCGTATCACCCATGAAATGGATTTCGATACGGTTCTTGTTGGGACCGGCCGGCAGGTTCTCCAGATTGAACGCGTGAAGCACACGGGTCTGCTCAAGTCCGCATCCGGTTTGGCCTTCGAGAATGGAGATGGTGACTTCACCGATGGGCGTCCAGTCCGGTCTGTCTATCCCGAAACGCTTGCTCGCACTGCAGGGCAACGTCGTATCTTCGGGCAGAAGAACGACAAACTCATCTTTCCCGGTGGCTTCGCTCTTCGCGACGAGGCCGAATGGACGTCCGAATATTTCTTTCGTTTCATTGACGGGCAAGGTGTATTCGGGCACAATGTCCTCCAAGACGTAATCGCCTTGCGCGATGCACTCCTTGACCTTCATGCCGATACTGGCCGCAGCCCCTAACACCACGGCCCGGTCCACGTCGCAGTCCCTGCGTATTTTTCCGGGGCCGAACATTTCTTCGAGAAGCGCCAGAATAGCGGGCGTCCGGCAGGTGCCCCCAACGGGGACAACATAGTCCAACGCATCGGGTTTCATATTGGCCATGGAAAGGGATTCCAGGATGAGCTCACGAATTCCCGACACCACAGGGACGATGAGCGCCTCAAACTGGGACCGCTCGATTTGCGTGTCGAACAGCTGACCCTCCCAGTACCAGCTTAATTGCGCGGACTCGAGCGTTGAGAGGGTATGCTTTGCATCCTCGCACTGTTCCCTGAGAAGCGCGTATTCCCTGCGATTGCGTTCGGGTTCGCATTTCACACCGCGTTCCGACATGATTTGCGCGCAGTGCCGCATCAGGGCCATGCTAAGTTCCGTTCCCGCAAGATCCTGACGGCCCCGGGTGGATAGCACTTGAAACGTGTTCTTCTTCAGGATCTTTATCACCGTCACGTCGCTTGTGCCGCATCCACAATCCATGACGACCGCGATTCCGCTTTCCACTTTCTCCTGACAGAAATGGATGACCGCTCCTGTCGGCTCGTTTAGGGTGCCCAGGGAATGGCACCCAGCCCGCTCGAGAATGAGGATGGTGGCTTCCCGTTCAGCCTGATTGAAGCATGCGGGCACCGTTGCCAGAACACCGTCAATCAGGATATCCGGGCCAAGGAAGATCTTGGCCTGTTCGAGCATGTTCTGGAGAAACATTGTTTCCAACTCGCCCGAGGTCCACATCTTGCCCGAGGCATCCACCAGGGCGACAATGTCCCCCTTGCCGCGGAGCCGCTTGTTCGTGTCCACCGCCCACTCCGGGTGGATTTTCTGATAGTTGACCGCCGCCTTCCCAAAAATTGCCTTCAAGGGATCGCCTTCCTGGAACGCGATCACAGACGGCGTGCCAAACTTGCCATCGGCATCGGGAATTGCTTCGATACTCCCATCAGGGAAAAGACCGGCGCATTTGTAGTTGCCCGTACCCAGATCCACGGCAAGCATTATGCGTTTTTGTTTCTTGGAACGTCCCATGTTGTGCTCCTTTCTTACGCTTCTTGTTGCGTCGTTTTTGGTTCGTCTGCTGTTTCTGCATACTTCCACACACTTACAATCATTGGCCGCAAGACCTTGTCGCCTGTCCTGTAACCACTGCGAATAACCTGCGCGATGCGCCCGTCATCGTCTGCGCCGCCTGGAGCGGGTAGTACCTCGATGGGGTCGTGTATCGAGTAATCCACGCGTGCTGTTTCCTCCATCCGTTCCACACCCAGCAACTGCAGGCCGTCCAACACGTTCCGCCGGAGAACCGCAAACACGTGCTGACAACCGCAGCGATGTCCCGTTGGTGCCGGTTTGCCGGAGCCCTGCTCCCAGCCTTCAATAATGTCGAGGGCCGCGATAAGCCGCCTTGCCGCCTCCATCCGGGAGCCGTCGTTCTGTGCACACGGATTCTTTTCCGTATGAAGCAGCTTGACGACTTCCCTGGAAATGGCCCCAACCAGAGGCTGCATCTGGTGTTGAAGCATTTGCCCCATAATCTTCTTTGCCAGGCGTGATTTCACGGCGCGTGCCTCCTTTCCTGTTTCCTTGTTTGTTTCTTGCGCCGGCGCCATTAAAGGGTGAATCTTTCGTAGCGCCTGCCTGACATGATTGACGTGATTGGTTTGGAAAATGTGCGCCGCCCTCTTGCTATCGGGGACAACAGAGCAGCTGCGGGTAAACCTGTATGGCCAAGCCATTGGCGACTGCCCGGACAATTGGAGATTGATTCCAACGTGGGCGTTGCCCACAACCCAGTGAGAGGTGAAAAGATGCGCCGCTTCGTCTCATGATGTTGTTAACAGAGCAACCACATGGGAAAGGACCGGCGGCGCATGAACATGTTTGTAGCGAAATTCGGGGACATTGTCAAGGGGATTCTCACGGGTTTTGACCGGATAGTCTTCAAGGGGTCCATTCTTCCGCTGATGCATCCCGAGGGGGCCATGCGTTTTTTCCGTTCCCAAGGGGTCCTGAACAAGGACTTCAAGTCGTGGGCGATGGGCCAGACGGCGGAGGTGGTGGGGGCCGCCGAACGTTGCGCGCGCAAACACTGCGGGGAGGGCATCATCCCGATCTGCTCTTCAAAGGTGCGCAAAGAGGATTTGGCTCACACACGGCAGAGAAGGCTCGGGATAGAATCGGGGCTCATCGGCGTGTACTCCGCTGTGGAATCGTGCTTCTCGTACAGGGCGCGTTACAGCGCGCAGGCGGGTCACCCCGTGCTTGCCCGGGACTGGATGAAATGCAAGCACCTGTACTTTTACTTCGACCACCCGCAGTACGGGTTTATGAATGTGCGGTTGCAGACCTGGTTTCCCTATCACGTCCAGATATGCATGAACGGGCGCGAATGGCTGCGTCGCGGTCTGGAGCGCCGGGGCGCGGACTTTGTCGCGCGCGGCAACAAATTCGTCCATGTCGGCGACTACCCGCTTGCCCAGCGCCTGCTTGACCGGCAGCTCGACACACGGTGGGAGCCCCTTCTGGACCGCTTCGCCGCCGGTGTTTTCCCCGCCAAACAGGCCATCGTCGGCCCCCGCCTGTCGTATTACTGGACCCTGTGGCAGAGCGAATGGGCGACAGACTTCATATTTGGCTCGCGCAGGGACATCGTGCCGATCATGGATTCGCTTTTGCGCCACGCCTTCATGACCGGCACCGCCGAACGGGTCCTGCGCTACATGGACCGGCCCCTGAAAATGGACGGCACGCCGCGCGCCGACAACCACGACGAGGTCACCAGCAGGCTGCTCGACTTTGGCGACGGGGCGCGCGTCCGGCACTGGGTCAACCAGAACAGCGCCAAGCTCTACACCGAACTGAACATCCTCAGGGGGGAGACGACCATCAACAACCCGGCCATGTTCCGCGCGCCCCGCCACGTCCAGGGGCAGAGTCCCGAGGACCCCAAGCGGCTGCTTCCGCTGCGCAAGGGCGTGGCCGACACCGCGTTGCGCGCCCAGATCTCCGGGCAAATCAACGACCGCCTCCTGGACAATCTGGCCTCGGCGCAGTGCGAGACGCCCGTTCGCGAACTGCTCGACAAGGTGGTCAGGCCCCGCGTCAAACAGGGCCGCCGCGTGCGCGCCCTGGACCCCACGGGAAAGGACCGCGCCCTTTTGCAGGCGCTCGGCGCGCCGGAGCTTTGCGTGTCCGGTTTGTGCAACAAGACTCTGCGGGAGAAACTCCGCGGCAAGCCCGGCTATGAAATGACGGAAAAGCAACTGTCCGCCAAGATCAGCCGCCAACTGCGCCTGCTGCGCGACCACGGGCTCATACGCAAGCTTGGGCGGCAGAAGAAGTATGCCCTTACGAAGAAAGGCCAGGAATTGGCCGCCGCTCTCTGCGCCATGTTAACCGCTTCCACAAAACAACTTATGGAGTTCGCTGCGTGAAACTTCTTGTTGTTTCTTACTCATGCACGAGGATAAGGTACTAAGCGTGTTCCTATGGTCTTGAAATGGCCGGAACACCAAGCCACTGGGGGGTGAGGTCGATTTAGTCGACTTAGTCGACTTCTGGGCACAGGTGGATTAGGTGCTGATTACACGGAATGGGAGAGCGGGCGAAGCCGGTACCGCCCGGAATTGTGCAAGCTCTGCAGATCTTTCTCGATACGCATACCGTTGAACACCCGGCCGCCGTTGCGTTGCAGCGCATGACCCAGCCTGGATTTTTGGGAACGTTCTGTTCCCTGCCCCAATACATCGGAAAAAAGATCGTTCTCGACGCACATCGGCAGAAGATCCGTAACCCGCACATATTGTCCTTGAAACCGAGCCCACCAGCATTGGGTCAGGATACGCCAAGCCTCGCCCTCGGCATCGACCTCGCGGTACATTTCATTAAGGTCCGCGAGGAAACCACCGCCCACGCCAGCGACGTCAAGTATGCCACCCAGGGTCCGTGACCACACTTCAAAAGAACCCAACGGCTGGACAACCCCATGGGGCCGCCCCGCGTCCAGCCAAGTTTGCACCAGGGTCAGACAGGCCCGAACCAGCTCGGGCCGGTGTTCTCGAACCCAACTCATAAGGTCCGGATGCCGAAAACCTGACCGAAGCCAGGGGCGCTCGATCTGCGCATCAAGCCGAATACGGACTGAACGGCGCGCAAGCTCCATGCTGAGGCGGGGATTATTGCCCGTGGCCATCCACAAGGTTTGGTTAGGGACGCTTGCAGCCCGGCTGCGCCCCAGTAGGCGGTCGGTCCACACAGGCGCCGTCAGAACACTTGCCAAACTGGAGCTGTCAAGCAATTCGTGGGAGATGTTGTCCAGAACGACGACTGGCGTCGCCTGAAGGAGGAACGAAGTCAGTTTTTTGCGCAGTTCGCCATCATGAGCATTTGCAGTGGTGATAGCCGGTGGGCGTTCGGCAACGATCTCGGATAAAAGGCAAGCAAACAGGGTTTTGCCCGTGCCGGGTGTTGACGCGGTTAGGATTATTAACGGGGCACAGGCGTTCCCCAGGAAAGGCCGCACGAAATGGGTTAGGATGGCAGCCAAGGCGTGGGCGCGGTCCGAATCGGCCGTGAAAGGAAAATCGCCGAGAAGTTCTTCCTGCAAGAACCTGCACGCCGCAGCACAATCCTGGACGTCCGCCCCGCATCCGCGGAACACCAGCCCGGAAACAGACTGGCAGAGGTGCACGCGACCCTCCGGGTCATACCCAGGTTCCGATATCAACCGGCCAGTGGCCGTCAGCACGGGTACCGAACTTACCATTTCCAGTTCTGGCAAAGCGGGATGCGGCTTCGCGATCATAAGCCGAAGAATGAATTCGGGGGGAAGCACATTCCGGCCGTCCCTGACCCAATCCGCATGCTCGACAAGCAATCCCGCGAGCGCGTCTTTTGTCACGCGTTGAAGCACCCTGTCCTGCTGGCCATTAACCCCAAGACCGCCACATCCGTCCTCCGCCGAGAGACATACCAGCACACCGCCACGCTGAAAGAAACGAGGAGGGCTATTCACCGCAAACACGACATCCCACACCTCGCGAAGCACATCACGCGGCTGACCGGAAACATCAATGACCGGTAACGCAGTTCTAGACTCAGACATGAACCCCGCTTTTTCGTCACTCATCACACCATCTCCCAACGTGGGCGTTGCCCACAACCCAGTGAGAGGTGAAAAGATGCGCCGCTTCGTCTCATGATGTTGTTAACAGAGCAACCACATGGGAAAGGACCG
>CAIJOU010000193.1 GCA_903822375.1 Candidatus Hydrogenedentota bacterium | reverse complement strand
GAGATGATTGTCGCCTATGACCTGCGCACGCCCAACCTGCTGCGCGGCGGCTACACCTTTGCCAATCCGGAGAAATGGAACGACAAAGAAAGTTGGGATGGCCACTACGCCTCCACCTCGGGGAACGCACTCTTCTGGAGCCCAAGCGAGCCGCTCAAGGACGTGGAGGGTGTCCCCTATTTCCCGCCCTACAAAAAGCCCGAATGCCGCGAACGCACCTTCACGCTCTACGTGGGCGACAATTGGGAACCCTTTCAGTTCGCACCCGGCGGCATTTTCGATATCCGCCGCGACGGCGATGTGCTCCAGTGGAGCAAGGAAATGCTCGCGCCCGTCGCGGGCACGGACATCCGCGTCCTCTACCACCATACGCTCGACGGACCGGAGCACCGCGTGCGCGTCGAGGTGCTGGGGAAAGATGCCGTGGGCAAACCGGTGCGCCTGCGGCTGTGCCCCTATTTTCACCAGGGATGGGACCACAAAGCGCCCGAAACCCGAACGGACAACCGGATTCCCGACCACAATACCGTGGGTCAGGAACGCAACGTATTTGCCCGTGCCGGAGAAACGGAATTCGCCTTCTCCGAATCGAACGAAGCGCTGCGCACGGAAACCGTGACGGCGCTGCCCAACGGCAGTGTGTCCGTCTTCAACCGCAACCCGGGCAAGCCGGACGGCAGTTTCGACGACAACCCCGCCTTCAACCGCGGCTTTACGCTCCGGGTCAACCATCCCCAGGCCGGTGTTGAATTCGTGGACCCGCCCGGCCCCAACATCTCCGTGATCGTTCTCTTGGACTTCGGAAATTATAAGGAAGGCGCCGATTACGAATTCTCCTTCCGTTATTGGCACGGAACAAACGAGGCCACGAATTAGGCAGGACAGACTTCTGCATATATCCGCTTCCCCTGCGCCTTTGCGCTATTGCACTTAAGGACGGAAACGCAGAGGCGCGGAGCGCGCAGAGGAACGCAGAGCCGTAAACAAGTGGACGGTTGCCACGTGCAGGAATGGCAATAGGAGCAGCCCTGTTTTCTTTGCAGTGGCTTTGCTGGCATTACCAGCGTGGAGGGTAGTCATGACGGCCGAACAGGAACGACTCGCCCGGGCCAATGCCCGGCTGGAAAACTGGCAGCGCTGGGGGCCCTACTTGGCCGAGCGGCAGTGGGGCACGGTGCGCGAGGACTATTCGCCGGACGGGAATGCGTGGGAAAGTTTTCCCCATGACGACGCCCGCAGCCGCGCATACCGCTGGGGCGAGGACGGGCTGCTGGGCATCACGGACCGGGAATGCCGGCTCTGTTTTGCCCTGGCGCTGTGGAACGGCCGCGACCCCATTCTCAAGGAGCGGCTCTTCGGCCTGACCAATACGGAGGGCAACCACGGCGAGGACGTGAAGGAGGAGTACTTCTACCTCGACTCCACCCCGACCCATGCGTACATGAAAGGAGTGTACCGCTATCCGCAGGCGGCGTTTCCCTATGACCAACTGGTCGCCGTAAACCGGCGGCGCGGTCTGGGCGACCGGGAGTTTAAACTGCGGGACACGGGGGTGCTTGACGACAACCGTTTCTTCGACGTGACCGTAGAGTACGCCAAGGCCGCGCCGGACGATGTGCTGATCCGCATCACAGCGCAGAACCGGGGACCCGACGCCGCCACGCTGCACCTGCTGCCCACCCTCTGGTTCCGAAACACCTGGTCCTGGGGCTGCAAACACGAGGGCTGCTCGCTCAAGCCGCGCATCTCCCTTGCGGAGGACGGCCTGCTTCATTTGACGCACGAGACACTGGGCACGCTCTTCTTTCGCTATGGCCCCGGCCCGGACGAAACCCTTCCGCCCATTCTCTTTACGGACAACGAAACCAACGAGCAGCGCCTGTACGGCGCGCCAACCCATGCGTATCCTGTGAAGGATGCCTTCCATGCCTATGTGATAAGCGGCGAGCAGGCCGCCGTCAGCATCAGGCCGTACGGCACCAAGGCCGCCGCGCACCACGTGCTCCGCCTCGACGCGGGCGCCTCGGCGCAAATCCGGCTCCGCCTCACCGCGGGTCCGGCGCCGGGGGAAGTGCTGGGAAGCGCATTTGACGAAATGTTTGACCTGCGCAGGAAGGAAGCCGACGACTTCTACGCGTCGGTGCTGCCCGCGGCACTTACGGATGACGCCCGCACGGTGGCGCGGCAGGCCTATGCGGGGCTGCTCTGGAGCAAGCAGTTCTACCACCACATCACCCGCGACTGGCTGGAGGGCGACCCCGCGCTGCCCCCCCCGCCGGAAGCGCGAAAGCGGGGCCGCAACGCGGAATGGGAACACCTCTTCTGTCGGGATATTCTCTCTGTGCCGGACAAGTGGGAGTACCCCTGGTTTGCCGCGTGGGACCTGGCCTTCCACATGCTGCCCTTTGCGCGCATCGACCCCGAATTTGCCAAGGCCCAACTGCTGCTCCTGCTGCGGGAATGGTACATGCACCCCAACGGGCAGATTCCCGCCTACGAATACGCCTTCGGCGACGTCAACCCGCCGGTGCAGGCGTGGGCCGCCTGGCGCGTGTACAAGATCGCCGCGCCCCGGGGCGCGCGCGACCAGGCCTTTCTCGAGCGCAGTTTTCAGAAACTGCTGATCAACTTCACCTGGTGGGTCAACCGCAAAGACGCGAACGGGCGCAACCTGTTCTCGGGCGGATTCCTCGGACTGGACAACGTCGGTGTTTTCGACCGTTCCAAACCGCTGCCCGCGGGCGGCACGCTGGAGCAGGCCGACGGCACGGCGTGGATGGCCTTTTACTGCCTCACCATGATGTCCATGGCGATGGAACTGGCGCTGGAGAACAGCGCCTCCCACAACGCCTATGAGGACATGGCCTCCAAGTTCTTCGAGCATTTCATTCAAATCAGCGACGCCATAAACGCCCTGGGCGGGTGCGGCCTCTGGGATGGAGACGACGGATTCTACTACGACCAAATAGCGGTGGACCGGGTTGCGCCAGTGCGCCTGAAGGTGCGGTCCATGGTCGGCCTGCTGCCGCTGATCGCCGTCACCGTGCTGGAGCAGGAAAGGATTGACCGGTTGCCGGGCTTCAAGAAACGCTTCGAGTGGTTCATCGCCAACCGGCCCGACCTGGCACGCCACATTTCCTGGACGCAGGCAGACTGCCGCTCGGGCCAGAACCGCTGGCTGCTGGCGCTCCCGTCCAAAGAGCGGTTGACGTGCGTACTGCGCTACATGCTCGACGAATCGGAATTCCTGTCGCCTTTTGGCATCCGGTCGCTTTCCCGGTTTCACGCGGAACATCCCTTCGTGTTTCATGCCTGCGGCGGGGAATCGCGCATCGCCTATGTGCCCGGCGAATCGGACTCGCGCATGTTCGGGGGAAACTCGAACTGGCGCGGCCCCGTGTGGTTCCCGGTAAACTATCTGCTGGTGGAGGCGCTGGAAATCTACCATCACTACTACGGCGATGATTTCCGGGTGGAGTACCCCGCGGGTTCGGGCAACCTCTGCACGCTTCTGGAGATTGCGAATGACCTGTCGCTGCGGCTGGCCCGCCTCTTCCTGTCCGACGCCGGCGGGCATCGGCCCTGCGAGGGAAATGACGGCGCCAAGGAACGGGACCATGTGTTGTTTCATGAGTATTTTGACGGCGACACGGGGCGCGGACTGGGCGCCAGTCATCAGACCGGCTGGACGGCGCTGGTGACCCGCTTCCTGGAAAACGCCTTTCTGCGCCCATAGGAGACTTGCGGCATATGAAACCCGAGATCTTCATAAGCGACACCCCCGAAAGGGCGGGCGCGGCCGCCGCCGCCCAGGTGGCGCACCTGGCCGCGGAGACCGTTTCAGGACGGGGAATATTCACGGTGGCCTTTTCCGGCGGTTCACTGGTGGAACTGCTTGCCCCCTGCCTGCTGCAATACTCGCGAAAAGACGGGATAAAATGGCCGGCGTGGCATGTGTTCTGGGCCGACGAGCGCTGCGTGCCGCTGACCAGCCCGGAGAGCAATTACGGACTTGCCCAGGAGCGGCTGTTCCAGTATGTTCCGATGCTGGAAACAGGCATCTACGCGCTGGAGGAGGAACGGGGCCCCGAAGGGGCGGCCGACGCATATGAGGCGCACCTGCACAAGTTCTTCGCACCGCCGCCGGGGCGATATCCCCGCTTCGACCTTATCCTGCTGGGCATGGGGGAAGACGGGCACACGGCTTCCCTGTTTCCGAATCATCCCCTGCTGGAAGAAACCCGGCGGTGGGTGGCGCCCATCACGGACTCCCCCAAACCGCCGCCCCGGCGGGTTACACTGACCCTGCCCGTAATCAACAGCGCATACAACATCATATTCGTGGCGACCGGTTCGGGGAAAGCGCGCGTCCTCAGCGAGGTGCTGGGTGCGGACACCCATGGGAAGGGTCTGCCCGCACAGCGCGTTTCCCCCAAAGACGGAACCGTGCAGTGGTTCGTCGACGCAGCCGCGGCCGAACTCCTTGGAAAGACTGAAACATGAGCGGTCCTGAAAGACAGTCAACACCCACCACGGTGGTCATATTCGGCGCCTCCGGAGACCTGACGCAGCGCAAGCTGATTCCCGCGCTGTACAATAATTTCAAGAAACGGCGCCTGCCCGAGGGCATCCGGATTATCGGTGTCGCGCGCAGGGACTGGACCGACGATTACTTTCGTGCCCGTCTGCGCGACGGTGTCAGGGAGAACAGCGCCGCATCCCACGACGATGCCACATGGTCTGAACTGGAGGGGAAACTGCACTACTTCCAGGGCAATCTGGACAGCGCCGAGGACTATCAACGGCTTCAGGCGCATCTGAACGCCCTGGAGAGCGGACCGGCCGACCGCCTCTATTACCTGGCTACCGCCCCCGAGTATTACGGCCCCGCCTGCGGCCATCTGGCCGCCGCCGGCATGAACAGCGACGCGCAGGGCCGGCGCAGCATCATCATCGAAAAGCCCTTCGGCGAGGACCTCGCCTCCGCCCAGACGCTGAACGCACAAGTCCACGCCGCGTTCCGCGAGGATCAGGTCTACCGCATTGACCACTACATGGGAAAGGAAACGGCGCAGAACATCCTGTTTCTGCGTTTCGCCAACACGCTCTTCGAGCCGGTGTGGAACCGGCGTTACGTGTCCAACATCCAGGTCACCGTCGCGGAGACTGTGGATGTGGGCCACCGCGCCGGGTATTACGACAAGGCGGGCGTGCTGCGCGACATGTTCCAGAACCACCTGCTGCAGCTGCTCGCGCTGGTGGCCATGGAACCGCCGGCCTCGCTCAATGCGGACGCGATCCGCAACGAGAAGGCCAAGGTGCTCGGGGCCATCCGCCCCATTCATCTTGCCAACACGGTGCGCGCCCAGTACGAGGGCTACCGCGCCGCCGAGGGCGTCGCACCCAGTTCGGCCACGCCCACCTACGCCGCGCTCAAACTGCACATAGACAACTGGCGCTGGAAGGGCGTCCCCTTCTACCTGCGGTCGGGCAAAGCCATGGCCGACAGGAGCAGCACCATCATCGTGGAGTTTCAGGCGCCGCCGGACATCATGTTTAAACTGGGAGAGAACGAATGCTTCACGCCCAACATGCTTTCCATCTGCATCCAGCCCAACGAGGGCATGCAACTCCGGTTTGAAACCAAGGTGCCCGACACGGTGGCCGAGTCGCACTCGGTCAACATGAATTTCCAGTACCGCGACGCCTATCCCGGTGTCATTCTGCCGGACGCCTACGAGCGGTTGCTGCTGGACGCGCTGAAGGGTGACGCATCCCTGTTCGCCCGAAGCGATGAAATCGAGGCGGCGTGGCGCCTGATCGATCCGGTGCTCAGCGGCTACAAAACATCCCCGGACCTCTCGCCCATATGCAGCTATCCGGTGGGCAGTTGGGGGCCTTCCGCCGCCGACGATTTGCTGGTGCGCGGGGGCCATGTGTGGCGTTCAGGCTGCCAAAGCTGCGGTGGGGGAACGCTTTGCACCATCCCCAAGAACGCCTGAGACGGCCTTAATCGCGGGACAAGCAAGGGCCACCGGTGCCACTCCCGTGCAATCATGCGCGGAAGGCCCCGGCGCGGGCACAGGGCTGGGTTGCCCCTTCAGGGCACGATTGCAGGGGGCGGTCG
>CAIJOU010000192.1 GCA_903822375.1 Candidatus Hydrogenedentota bacterium | reverse complement strand
CGTGACAGCTTCGGGGCGGTCTCGCCCGCCAAGGGTGCGCACACCATCAACGCGCACTTGAAGTTGGGGTGCGCGGCCTACTCCTTCCGCGATTACCTGCCCAGGGGCGAGAAGAAGGGTGAAATGACCCTCTTTGACTGGCTGGACCTGGCGGCAGAATGGGATTTGGACGGCGTCGAGCTGACCTCCTACTATTTCACCTCTGAAGAACCGAAATACATGAATGACCTCAAAGCCAAGGCGTTTCGGCTGGGTCTTGATGTATCGGCCACCTCGGTGGGCAACACGTTTTGTCTGGCCTCCGCGGAGGACCGCGCCAAGCAGGTTGCGGACGTCAAGCGCTGGATTGACCACTCGGTCGAATTGGGTTCGCCCTGCCTGCGCGTCTTCGCCGGCGGCAAGCCCAAGGACGGGGAACCCAAGCGCGACTTTGGATTCGTGGTGGAATGCCTCAAGGAGTGTTGTGACTATGCCGGGTCACGCGGCGTGTTTCTGGCCTTGGAAAACCATGGGTACCTGACCCAGACCGCCGCCGAAGTGCTTGCCATTCTGGGGGCGGTGAACCATGAATGGCTGGGCCTCAATATGGACATCGGCAATTTCACCTCCGACCCATACAGGAGCATGGAGGCGGTCATGCCCAAGGTGCTGACCATCCACGCCAAAACCGAGGTGCATACGGAGGACGGCTCCGGCACGGAACTCGCCGATTACCCCCGAATCATGCGCATCCTGCGCGAAGCCAACTACCGCGGCTACATTTCACTCGAATATGAGGGCAAGGAAGACGCAAGAAGCGGAGTGCCGAAGCACCTGCTCCAGCTCCGCAGGGCAATAGGCGAGGCTTGGTCCAAACCCACGCAGCCATAGAGGCGCACGACGTTTCTAATGATGCCCGGACTTTAGCCGGACCCACACCTGCCCCAGCGAATCCGCATACGGGGCATACGCCTGCAAAACTGCTCCGGCAATGATGAACGTCAGTAGCACAATCATCGCAGGAAGAATGGTTCGCCGAAACACACTCACTGACCAATGTTGTCTGTCAATGTCGCGCAAGCGCCGATAGAGGCCGACGCTTAGAACGCTATCCAATAGAACCTCGGCGAGCAAATCCGGGGCGATCCAAATGACATAGGCGGAACTGACCATTAAGGAGAACGCAGCGACCAGCAGCGCCAGATAGACAACAAGCTCATCGAGGCCGATTTCGACCATAGACGGGGCCTCGTGACTTGGGGCGTCGAACGGTGAAGGCTGTATACCTTCAGCCAGCATGCGTGAAAAGTCAGAAGGATTTATCTGTTCTTCGTCGCCTCCAGGCAACAGCGATTGATGCATTGCCAGCCAAACGCGAACGAGTAGGAGAAAACCCATATAGGCCATCACAATGCTGAGGGCATAACGCAGCCACATGGTGTGCAATCCAACACGTAAGAGCAGTACGGATGTGAGAAACCCCACAGCACCCGTCAACAGGACAATGAAAGTCATTTCCGTCCGGGGCGCATTGTGCCGCGCCAGAAGGTAGCTCAGCCGTCTGATGTGCAGTTCACGCTTTTGCTTTCGTAGCGATTCCATTTTATGAACCCCTCTACCGTTGAGCCATTATGGGTTGAAGCCTGGGTTTCCTTCAAACCAAATCCCGCCGCCAGCCATTTCTTATGGTATAAAGCGATAGTAATTCGCTATCCTGTGCCTCAGGTAAGTGTGTCCAATGACACGGGTATGGCATAGAGCGGACGATGGCCGCAATCAAAGAATACAGAGAGTTAAGAATGAGGAGCTGAAATACAGCAGGGTGTGCGATATCCTCCTAATGGATAAACTGGATGAAGAGGGTGTTTAAGGGATTCTGGATTCTTCGTTCCGGACAGGTTCTGTTTGATTCTGAGAAGACAGCTTACGATTGAATAGGTGTTCTTGGGCATTGACCCCGTCAAGGAGAAACGGTCATGGCAAAGAAACTGAGAATTGGATTCATCGGCGCAGGCGGAATATCCACAGGCCATTTCCAGCGGATGAACGCAACAAAGAAGGCCGAGGTGGCGGCGCTGAACGATCCCAGCCCCGCGTCGCTCGCGCGGTTCCATGAATTGTGCCCCGGTTCGGACAAGTTGCCTGTATACGCAGACTATCGGGACCTGCTCAGGGCCGAGCAGCTCGACGGGGTGGTGGTGCAAAGCCCGCACACGGTGCACTATGCGCAGATTCGCGATTCACTCAACCGCGGCCTGCATGTGCTGACGGAAAAACCGATGGTCTGCACCATCCGCGACGCCAAGACGCTGCTTAAGCAGGCGGAGAAATGCGGCAAAGTGCTGATGATCTCCTACCAGCGCCACTTCGAGCCGCAGTTCCGCTACATGCGCGACCAGATCCGCAAGGGCGCGATAGGCGAGGTGGAGTTTGTGCAGGCCGTGCTTTCCCAAGAGTGGCTGCGTATCACGGCCAACACGTGGCGGCAGGTTCTCGCGGAATCCGGCGGCGGCCAGCTCAACGACTCGGGCAGCCACCTGGTCGACATTCTCATGTGGGTGACCGGCATGAAGGTTCGCGAGGTGTTCGCCATCCAGGAGAACTTCAAGGGCGAGGTGGACATCAACGCCACGCTGTCGATGCGTTTTGAAAACGGCGCTCTGGGCAGCCTTTCCATTATCGGGAACGCGCCGGGTTGGTGGGAGGATCACACCATTGTTGGAAGCAGGGGCGCGTTCTACCTGCGCTATGGCGCCGGGTTGGTCCAGCAGGATGCGCTCGGCCGGCAGAAGACGGTGAAGTTGCCCAAATACACCCAAAATCCCGACGCCAATTTCGTGGACGCGATTCTCGGCAAGGACGTGGTGCAGACACCGCCAGAATGCGGGCTGCGCGTCATTGAAGTCACCGAGGCCGCGTGGAAATCGGCCGCCACCGGCAAGCCGGTGCGCGTGCCCTGAGTCTATCCAAGACAGTGAGGCAGTATGTTTCTTGTTGTATTTGCGATTGCGGCCTGCGCAACGGCCCCCGGTCCCCCGCCGGGTGAGGCGACGTTTCTTCAGGGGGACGCCGCGTTGCGTTCAGGAAAATCCGCCGACGCACTGAAGGCCTTTCAATCCTGCGCCGAAGCCGACCCCGCGCTGTCCCCCTGGGCGCGTGTCCGCATCGCGGGCATCCGCGCGCAGTCGGGCGACAGGGCTGCGGCCGAAAGTGCCTACAGGGAAGTGCTTTCCGGCCCCGAAGGCCCCTGGGTCCGGTTGGCCAAATGCCGGCTGGCCGAGCTGCTGGCGGGAATGAACCGCCGCGCCGAGGCGCGTGCCCTGTACGACGGCGCACTCAACGTGCTGCCGCTGCCGTGGTTTATGGAGGACGATGCCTGGAATGCGGCGGACAATCTCGCCGCCGACCCGGAACTTCAGAATGCCGCCGTGCCGTTTTACCGGAACATGGTGGAGACGACCATCTACATCGACAAGCGCAAGCGTGCCGCCAAGGCGCTGATCGCCATGCCCGACACCGCGCAGCGCGCGCTGGGTGTGTGGGGTCTGATGCGGTCAGGGGCGATGGATGAAGCCCGCAAGGCCCTGCTCGCGGAACCGGTAATGTTTGACGAACCGGGCGGGCAGGTGTCGATGCAGGTAATTGACTCGCTGGTGTCGGCCTTTCCCACGGTTCCACCCGAGGCGGTGGATCGTCTGCAAGCCATCGCCAAACTGAACGCCGCAAACCCGTGGATGCGCGTCTGGCTCATTCACGCCATGCGTTCCGCGGGCGGCAAAAAGGCGTGGGACACAGCGCGGGCGTTTTGCAGCCTGCTGGTGGAGCAATACCCCGACAACCGCGATGGCGGCGATGCGCTGTGGTGGCTTGCCGGCGCGCTGAAGGACGGGGGGGACAAGACTGCCGCCGCGACGCTTTACCGGCGGCTTGCCGAGAACCTCAGTTCCCATCCCAAGGCGGCGGACGCGTGGTTCGCGCTTGGCGGCATGGCCCGCGACGAGCACCGCTGGGCAGACGCCCTGGCCGCATTCACGGAACTGGGAAAACGGCACGGCGACGCCCGGTTGGCGGCTGAGGCAAACTACGACTGTGCGAACATATGCGTGCAAATCGGCGATACAGACAACGAGCGCATGTATCTGGAACGCGCCACCAAGGGCGGCCCTGGAAACTACTACGCCCACCGCGCGCTGGCGCGGCTGCAACAGAAAAGCGGGGGCCGAAAAGAGAATGTGCGCGTCTTGGCCGTGACGGGGGACAAGCCGTTTCTGGGGCTGTTTCCCGGACAGGCTGCGGTGCGGCCGTCCGACCCTCCCGGTCTTGACGCGGACACCGCCGTCGCGCGACTGCGGTTCTTCGGCACAAACGGGCTCGAGGAGGGGGAATGGGAGGCGTTGGGCTGTCTGCTCCGCGCCGGGGACGACGCGCTGCGGCCGGCCCCCTATCAGATGCTTGCCGAATTTGGATTCATGCATACCGCCGCCCAGTTTGCGCGGGCCGCACAGGCCGGCAAGCCTGCGGATTCCGCCACGACGGCGGCGATGACCCGGCTTGATTACCCGGTTGCCTACGGGACGGTGCTGAAGCCGACGGCCGAGTCGGCCGGTGTGGACCCGTGGCTGGTGCTGGCTGTCTCGCGCCAGGAAAGCACCTTCCGGTCCGGCATCGTGTCGAAGTCCGGCGCGACAGGCGTTATGCAGCTCATGCCGGCCACGGCAAAATGGCTGGCCAAAAAGAACCCCATGGTTGAGCCCGGAGACGCGGAGAACCTCAAGTCCCCCATATGTTCCCTGCGGCTGGGCGCGGCGTATCTGAACCAGATGCTGGAGCGCTCCAACGGCAACATGGTCTTTGCGCTTGCCTCCTACAACGCCGGGCCGGGCAACTGCGACAAGTGGCGCAAGAGTTTTTCCGGAGACGACATGGACGCTTTTATCGAGGCCATCCCCTTTGCCGAGACTAAGGACTACGTCAAGCGCGTTCTGGGCAACTATGCCGCCTATCACACGATTTATCCGGGTACGGCCCGATAGGGAAGGACGTTCTTTGTTCCGCCGGACTGGGCGGAAGTGCCGTTTGCGCACCGGGTGGATTTTGGCATCGGGCATGCCCCTGGTGTAATATTAGCCAGACATTCTAATGCCGCGCCCGGGCGTGGCATACGGAAAGAGAGGTGCCATGGCGGAGTTTGTTCTTGGAACGGGTCAACGGCAAACACTGCGTAATGTACTGAGACTGACAGAGAGCGTGATCGCCAAGGCGGAAGGGATTCCGCGGGAGATACGCCTTTGGAATGACTGGCTTAATATCGATGCGCACCGGCCCGATTTCAAGGGGGACTTCGAGAGTTACCGCTTCAGAGTCGCCCTGAACAGGGTGGCGGAGATTGACGCGCTCGAGCAGGTTGCGGTCGAGTATGAGGATCTCTGCGAGTTCACCCGGGACGGGGAGGGCGCGGTGCTTGAATGCCCCGCGCCGGGCCAGGAATTCTCCCCGAGGGTCTATGAGGCCCTGAACAAGATCAGCATGGCGATGCAGCTCCCGGAAGTCTGGCATACCGAGGGCACCGATTTTCATCTTGAACCCATCAGCGTGGAAATGCTCTTCCATGCGATGGTGCAGTACAAGGCCAGCGACGTGCACCTGACCCCGGGTGTCAATCCGGTGTTCCGCATCGACAACGACACCCGCCACTCGGAAATGCTGACGCCGCTGTCCGGACACCAGATCAACGACCTCGTCCGGCAGATAGCGCCGCCAGGTTACTGGGAGGAATTTGAGCGGGACAGGCAGACCAGTTTCAGCTTTCACCAGGCCGGTGTCGGCTATGCGCGCGTGTCGGCCTTTGTCAAGAGTGGCGCCCCGCACTGCACCTTCCGGTTTCTGCCGGAGAAGATACCCTCCTTCGACGAGTT
>CAIJOU010000191.1 GCA_903822375.1 Candidatus Hydrogenedentota bacterium | reverse complement strand
GGTGCAACAGCACCGAAGACACGTCATCCCACACCCATTCGCCGTCGAAGGTGTTGACATACGCGCCGATCGCCGCCAGCACGATCACGGCACCCGCAAGCCATCTGCCCTGGGAAGCACTCATGGTTTTACCCAATCCTGCCCGCTGTCAACGGCGTACCCTTACTTATTGTCACGCGTGCGCGGACCCGGCACTTTCCAAAGGAAGTTTGCCAGTTTGTACTCTATTTCAACTTCCTGCTGGTTGCCGATAATACGCACGAGGCGCAACACTTCGGAAGTGTTGGGAACGGAGCCAATCTTTTCAGGGCGATAGAATTCCTCGCCCTCGCGAACCTTGAACGTTTGCTTTGTTCCGGTTATGGGGTCCTTCACCTCCATAAAGGCGTAGACCTCCCCGTTGGTCTGCACAAAACCGGTAACCAGCACCTCCGGGCGGGCAATCATCAAATCGGCGTCGCGTCCAAGCTTGGCGTAGCGGTCACTGCCCGGCTGGAGCACCTTGTACAGTTCGCACAATACCTTGACCTTGCGCCAGCGACTGGCATCGCGCGACTTCTTCAACGCGTCCTCAAGTTCCCGCTGGATAATCGCGAGCCCGCCCCGCCCCTCTTCGGTGGCGGACAATTGCGCCTTCATACCGCTGAACGAGGATATCATGGTCACAAATGTGGAAGGATCACCTGTCAATGGACCATCCGCAAGCACCGGCCCGAGCGTGCTCCGCACTTTCGCCGCATGCTCTTCCGGCGTGGGCGGTGGCGGTGGCGGAGGCGTGGTCGGCGGAGGCGGCGGTTGCTGACAGGCGGTCACCGCCACCAGGGCCAGCATTAACACACACAGTATCAACCATTTTTTCGGCATGACTTGCTTCCTCAAAACTGATGGAACCCACCCACGAATCCTATCATAGCGCCGCCACAGGTTACAATTTGACCCGAGCTGGACAATCCCGCACCCGGTCCAATCCAGGACCATGCAATGTGCGTTGCAGAAACCCGTCTTTATCATGTACACTGGCGCTGCGTTTTACCGTACAGGGCACAAGGGGTGCGTGTCGCACAGAGCCAAGGATATACACAAATGAGCAGGATACTCATTGTTGACGATGAAGTCGATCTGACGGGGCTTATCAATGCCAAACTCACCGCTGAGGGGCACCAAGTCTTTGTCATCAACACCGGTGACGGCGCCTTCGAATACGCCAAACAGGTGAAGCCGGACATATGTCTCTTGGACATCATGCTTCCGGGCGCCACCGGTTACCAAATCTGCCGGCGCATGCGCAAGGATCCCGAACTGTACCGCATGGCCATTTTGATGCTCACCGCACTGGGTGAAGAGCCCGAAGTGGTGCATGGTCTGGAGCAGGGCGCCGATGATTATCTGGTCAAGCCGTTCAAACTCGACCGGCTGATGGACAAGGTGGCCTCGCTGAATGCGCTGCTGGCCACGTTGGACAACCGGAACCGCCTCTCCAACCTGCCCGGAACTGACGCGATCAAGCGGGAGTTGAACCACCAGCTGGCGCGCGGCACCGCGATAGCGGCGGTTTATATTGACATCGTCGGATTCGAGGGGTTCTGCAAGTCCCGCGGCACCGACGGCCAGCGTCAAATCATTGAATTCTTTTCAAAACTGCTGGTCGGTCTGACCAGGTCCCTGGGCATTTACGAGTATTTCGTGGCGCACATGGGCCGCCAGCATTTCGTGCTGATGCTCAAACTGGAAGACCACGAGCGGTACTGCCAGCATCTGGCGAAGACTTTTGATGATGACTCGCGCAAGTTCTACACGCCGCAGGAAATCAGCCAGAATTTCATCATGGCGCCTGACGCGCAGGGCAACAGTGTGAAGTGCCCCCTGATGGCGCTTTCCATCGGTGTCGCCCATACGCAGCACCGGCAGTTCAAGAGCGCCAAGAAGATGTTCGAAGTGCTTGCCCAGGTCCGTCAGAAGGCCCAGCCGATCGAGGAGAAGAGCGTCATCTTCGTCGACCGCCGCCACACAGAACGCTAAGGAACTGCCCGGTGAGACTTCGCGGGGCAGTAGTGGCTGTTCTGGTGGTCCTGTCCGGGGGCTTGGCGCTGGTTGCCCGCATGGGTGCACACAAGGCGGACCCGGTCGAACTGGTCAAGCGCTGCGATGAAAGTCATCCTGCCTGGGTCAGCTATCAGGAAGACATCAAGGGGCAGGTGGGTGCCCGACCGGTGGCCCTTTGGCGGGGAAGGCTGGCGGAAGTGCGCCAGGAAGCGGGTTTCGTAACGGTAACATTCCAATTGGAACAACCTTGGGCCGATTATGAAGCCGCCGTGCCCGTATTGCTGCGTGACCCGATGGGGCACGACTACCGACAGGACAAAGTGGAGCGGGAAGAGAGCCTTCGGCGGTACGTATTCCATCTCAATGCAGAAAGCGGCACTTCAGCACTGCCCTGGGTCGAGATTCACTTTCCCCACACGGAACGCCGCATCGCCTTGGGCAGTGCGGGCCGCTGGAAAGACCAGCCGGTAACGCCGTAGTCAAGGTCGGTTCGTCTCTGACCGGGGATAGCGGTAAAGGAATCCATCCTCCGCGCCAATGATCAATTCCTTGACCCCGTCCCCGTCTAAATCCGCCACGGTGGGACAGGTCGTGTGACCCGCCAGTATCGTATCGACCAGTGGCCCTTCATCTTTGAATCTAAACCGGCCTTTTTCCCCAACGTTCTTAAGCAGGTTCATGCTCTTGCTGTTGGCCACAAGGTCAAGCTGTCCATCTCCATCCCAGTCGCACAGGACCATCTGCCGCCTGCCGCTGCCGCCCGCCCAGATTCCGTTCATGCGCAGCCACCCTGCCTCTTTGGCAGATGGTTTGACAAAAGGCAGGTCCTGGCCCGGCCTGAAAATAGCTGCCTCACTGCGCACCACGTCTCGGTGAGACTTTCGGTCATTGTAGCGATAGAGCACGCCGCCGTCCGGACCGCGCTGGACGAGATCGTTGATTCCATCCTTGTTGACGTCCATTCGCAGCACCTCCCCGTTGGCATCGAACACGTAGCCCCGTTCAGGATCGTCCCCCTCAAAGATGCGTTTTCCGGGCAAAAGGACTAGTCCAGAATCGGTCTGTTTCCTTTCATAGAAGGCCAGGAACCCTTCATGGTCGACCGTAACCAGGTCGGCCAAACCATCGTGATTCAAATCCGCCACGATGGGCTTGGTGCGCCATTCCACCACCAGGTCCTCCGGACTGGCTGTCCACCAGGTCCACGCGGGCTTTGGTGGCGCACCGTTCCAGGCGACCCGCACCGGTTCGGCGGACGTCAGTTCCGGACGTCCCTCGGTACCGGTGTTGCGGAACCACACAATCTTGCCGACGATGGAATTACAGACAATGTCCAGGAGCCCGTCGCCGTCCCAGTCGGCCACGACCGGCACGGTATAGCCCCACTTGGCCTCGGCCGGTCCCTGGATGGACAGATTCGGTCCTGCCTGGATATGGATAACCTCTCCCCCGGCCTTCAGCCGCTTGGGTTCGGCCCAACTGGGCGGATTGCCGCCGAGGTTTTCGACAAACTCCAGAAAGCCGGCTGTGTTTCCGCAGACCAGGTCCAAGTCCCCGTCGCCGTCCCAATCGGCCGCGTCGGGCGTAACCAGCGCGCCACACTTCAACTTGTCCGCCTGCTGGCGCAGGTATGCCGGGGCCTTCAGCACGGGCATGCGCTTCTCGCAGCGGCCCGTGTTCTCGATGAAGACCACCCGTCCATCTTCCTCGCCGACGATAATGTCCAAGTCCCCGTCCCTGTCCCAGTCCACCACCACCACCTGGAGCATCTCCAGTTCCAAATGCAGCGGCTTGCCGTCCACCTCCAACACCCGTCCGGAGGCGTATTCGGGCACGGTGCGGGTGCCCTTGTTTTCAAAGTAGGTGATGGTGTCCAGGAACTCACCGCAAAGCAGGTCCAGGTCCCCGTCGCCGTCCCAGTCCACGAAATTGGGAGAAGGCGTTCCAAACAGGTCCACCGGCTTGCCGCCCGCCATGACCTGTTGTGCCTCGCCGTAGACTGGCGCGGCATCAGTGCCCGTGTTCCTGACCCAGTAGACGTAACCATGCAGCGGCCCGGCAGACCAGTGACCCGTGGCGTCGTAGGCGTCATCCCATCCATACTCCCGCCAGTCGCTCGCGCCGATGATCAGGTCCGACACCCCGTCGCCGTCATAGTCGGCCATGCGCCACTGGTTGTCGCGGTCGGAATGAAACTTCTGGTCGAAGGGCAGCTTTCGCGGCGACGCATAGAGATTTTTCGCGAAGGCGTCATACACGACGCCCGGTTCGCACACGACGGGCTGGCCGTTAACATAGGAAATGCTCACATTGGACCGTTTTTCACGATCAAGCACCCGCCCCGGTTTGAACACACCGGTCCCGTCATTCTCGAAATAGCAAAGCCCCCGCGAGGGCGCCCCGGCGCTGGACAGCAGCAGGTCCATGTCGCCGTCACC
>CAIJOU010000190.1 GCA_903822375.1 Candidatus Hydrogenedentota bacterium | reverse complement strand
CTTGGACTCCTTTGCGGACATTGTCCGCCTGGCGGCCGGCCGGCTCAAGCCGCCAAATCTTTACTTAGCCACTGTCCAAGAAATGGGGGTAACTTCACCGCATCATCCTCACCGTTCCCATGCTGACCTCAAAACACATCACGCCCGAACCTGTTGGCGGTCCCGACCAACAGCTGCGCAAGACCAAAACGCAGCCGGGATGTTCGGAATACTCCATCGCCGAGCGCCGCAAACCGGACTCCAGCCCATTGTAACCACGCCGATGGCCGCTTTCAACGTTCTGCAAGCCCCAAATGCGCCTGCAGAAAAACGCAGCAAAGCCCCGTCAATCCCAAGAAACGCAAGTGATGTTCCGGCAGTCGGTCCCGGGAGGAGGGACGAAAAAGAATTCAAGGGATGAAAGGGACGAATCCGACCCTCTTCATTGGGCTGAGGACCGCCAGCGTCCTTTGGGTCCTTTCAGTCGCTTCCGTCCCTTGTCTCGAAGGAAAGGTGCGGGCCTCCAGTGCCCTTTCCAGGATCAAGGCGCGCATTGCACCACCGCACGCGGAACGGCGGTGGACTGTCAACCGGGATGGGCCTACTGGGCCTGCCGGCGCATTTCGTGGGTAATCATTCTTTCTTCCCACGCGTGGACACGCGGAGCGCCCCACACGATGCCGGCATGGGCGGCAAGGCCGATGCCCCACCCAAACAGCGGCCAATAGAACCAAAGGCCACCGCCCGTGGCAACGTCAATCAGCAGCAACAGGGTGTTGACGGCCACGAAAAGAATGGCGTGCGCGAAGAATAGTTTGTACGTCCTGACTCTGCGCCTGGCCTGCGCGTAGTCGGGGGACACGGGAAGGACCTTGGCGGGTTCCGGTGTGACGGCCTGGGCCGTTGGTTCTGGGGTCACTTTCTTGGGCATATCGGGCTCCTGGTGCGATGGCGCAGAAACGCTTGCCCAAATCGGACCGTTCCAATCCGCCAACGATTCACTTGCGGTTTGCGCGCGCCCATTGCAGCAAAGCAGGAACGCACGCTTCACAAGTGCTATATTCACTATAATCCTATTTCACATTACAGTCAATTTGTTTTTGTGGCGGAGTTGAGGCCGTGTTTCGGTGCGGGAAAGTGCAGACTCGCCGTAGCCGCTAAGATACTCAAAGCAAAAAGGACCGCATTAAAGCCGTCACCGCCACCATAACGCCCCGGTCAGTCCCACCTGCTGGCCGAGCCTACTTTGTCCACCGCGGCACCTGGACACTGTTTTGCGGTTGAATTTATCATGGCAGGTCGAGCGGCAGAATCCCCCTATGTGCTATATTGGAAAAAGTATGCGGTGCGGAATCGGCCGGGATGGTTGTTGGGATGGCTTTCCCGCAGGGTAGCCGTGTGCTGGAGAAATCTATGGCCAGGACATTGCACATAGTCGTTGCGGCGTGCATTTGGGCGCCTGCGCTGTTTGCGGCGGACGCGCCCCCGGGCCCGGACTCCCCGCCGGCCCCGGCACCCGATCAGAAGCAGACGCTCTTCCAAAAGGTGGACTCCGACGCGATTGACTTCAATCGCCTGCGCGAAATCGCCGAAACGGAGGACGGGGCGAAGGTCATCCGAATGACGCTGCAGGAATGCATCCGGATGGCCATAGACAGCAACCTCGATTTGCAGGTCGCGAAGTACGAGCCGTGGAAGTCCGGTGCGGATATTATTGCCGAGCGGGGCGTATTTGACCCGCTGCTGAGCGGCGAAGTCGGCTATACCGAAAGCGTTCAGGCGGCCCTGGCCGCACGGCAGTCCAAAGAACAGCTCTACCTGCGGGGCCTGCAGGCGGCCTCTGTCGGGCTGCAGACAACCAATGTTGTGCTGCAAACCGCCGAACAACTGGCGAACGGCGGCCTCACATCCTCTTCGGTGGGACAGCAAATCACCGGAGGAATCGCCTCCCTGTCGCAATCAGGCCCGGAACCGGCCGTAAAGTCCCGGAATCTGACGGACCGGGTCTCCGTGACCGGCACGCTGCATACCGGCACCATCTATGACGCGTCCTTTGCCCTGAATGGCGGCGCGGCGCCCTATGGCTATTCCCCGTGGGAATGGAGCGGCGGCTTGACGCTGACATTGAGCCAGCCGTTGCTGCGCGGCCGCGGCAACGAGGTCAACACGGCCCGCATCCGCATTGCCGAGTATGCAACGGAGGCAGCCGAGCACCGGGTGCGCCTCGCCGTCATGACGGTGGTTTCGGACGTGATCAAGGCCTACTGGGACCTCGTCGGCGCTGTCGAAAATGTCTCGGTGTACGGGCAGGCCCTTGACAATGCGGAACGCCTGCTCGACATGAACCGGAAGCGCCTCCAAATTGGCACCGCGGCCCCCAAGGAGGTCCTGGAGGCCAAGGCCGGCGTGGCCATG
>CAIJOU010000189.1 GCA_903822375.1 Candidatus Hydrogenedentota bacterium | reverse complement strand
TATCCTTAGCTTTAAGTTCCTTAGAGATTCGATCATATCCTGACCTGCGACTTGAACTCCTCTTTAAATTCTTTAATCATCCGGTCCAGCCTGCCCTTGAGCTCGAACAGCGTCTTGATGATCCAGACGATGAACCCGACCAGGTTCAGTGTTCCCGCCACCGCCAACAGAATTTCAAGCCATGCCGGCATTTTCAGGTCCTCGTCATATCGCACGCACAACGGTCTTGTGCCCCCCGCTGACGGGGAACTCTTTTTCGATGTAGTAGCCCAGCCCGTCCGAATTGCAAACAAGCAGGCCGCTCGCCAAGGCGAAGCAGCCTGTTGATGGAACGGTCGGGCAGTACACGTCAACTACGCCAGCGTCATCTACGGCTACGACCCTTAATGGAGCACTCCCATGAGCAGTATTTCTGGGGGCGCAGATACTTGTTCGTGCCGAATTGCTTCCCGCAGAAGGCACAGACGGCCGGGACATTATCGACACCGCTTCGTCGGCGATGCGTTGCCTTACATGTCCGAGAGCAGAAAGCCGCCTTGCTTCTGCGCCCAGAGACAAAAGGTTTCCCGCAGACCAGGCAGGAATGCTTGAAGGGCATGACCTTCCCGAACCGCGTTCGCTTGGCGTGTTCCTGGTGCCACTTCCTGCCGGCCGCACTGTGATGCCAGGCAGCAGCGGCATTGCGAACGTGAGGAAGCTTGAGAGCCGCCGAAGACTGCGCCTTACGCTTGTCGCTCCGCATGTGGAGCTTCGCATGGTCTGATCGCTGTTCGCACTGGAGGTTCTCAATGCGATTGTCTCTCCGGTCTCCGTTGGCGTGGTGAATCTGGCTGCCCGTAGGGATCGCCCCGTTGTGGTGTTCCCACACGACGCGGTGAAGTCGGCTCTTGTTGCGAACGAAGTACTTGCCGTCCCAGTGATACTTCTTCCCGAGGAATTCCGTTGTTTCCATGCCTGTCCCTTTCGCAATTGGTTTTGATATAGTAACCAAGTGCAACAAGACAAGCCAAGCAAATTCTTCGCTTCAATCCAACCTTTTTCCGTCAAGAACCGATGATCGGGAGTGCAGACAACAGACGTACCATCCGACAACGAAATCCGCACAGACCTCTTCCGGCCTCGAATGCCTGGGTTCGCGAATGGGACGAACGAACCGTCCCACGTGCGAATCAGCCCGCTTGCCGGAAGCTCTCGCATCGCCACGGAGCCATGGTCCGTGTCGGCCAGCGTGTCGCCCGCGAAGCAAAGGTGTGTAAGGCTGCTGTCCGCGTCCTTGTCCAGCTCTCCCGATCCGCCCTTGAGCGTCACGACACTGTCGAGGTCGTGCGCGGTCATCGGGGCCTTCGAAGGGTCCACCAGCAGCCGCACTTCGTTGGTGGCGGATTCCAGGCGGCTGTTGACCGCGTTGACGCGGGCGCGTTCGCGCGGGTTGCAGCCGGGCACGTTGAAGATCAGGCGATCGCCGAACACGGGCCGAAGGTTCGCCTTGATCAGGTCCCAGTCGCTTCCCTCGACGGCCGTCGTGCCCTTGGCGCCGCCGGTGGCATCGCCGTAGCAGAGCACTCGCCCAGTGTGCGACTTCCACTGTTCGATCAGCTTGCGGCAGACGGCGGGCGTGTTCGAGTTCTTCGGGATGTAGACCTCTCCGATCACGCCCGTGTAGTCCCGGATGATGCACCCGACCGGCTGGATCGCCGGCTGATCGAATTCCTGGGCGACAACGGCAACGCCCGGGGCGTTGTTGAAATCGAAGCAGAGGATCAGATCCCGTTCCGAATCGTAGGCCAGTGTCCGCGCCGCGTGCCGCTCCATCTTGAACGGGTAGTATGCGCGGCCCTCGAACGTGACGAATCTGGCGTCGTACTCCTGCGCGTACGACAGCGGGTCCAGGTCCCGCGCCGCCGCCGCCAGCTCGAGCTTGGCGCCCGCCTGGCCCAGGTACGCCGGCAGGACCTCCGCGGCCGTCCAGGTGAACGTAGTCCATTCATCCGCGTACTCGAGGCGGTTGGCCTTGGTGTACAGGCCGTGGTAGTGATTGCGGCCCTCGGGGACGCCGATGAACCAGCACCAGGCCCGACGATCGGTGAGCGCCGGGCGGACGTTCTCTTCCCACGCCTCGGGGTGCATGTTGCCGTACTCGTCCAGGACGCCGCCGTTCCAGGGCGTGCCCTCGCT
>CAIJOU010000188.1 GCA_903822375.1 Candidatus Hydrogenedentota bacterium | reverse complement strand
CCCTTGGAGGGGAACACGCCGGCCTCGACCAGCGCGTCGAGCAGGGGCCGTTCGTCGGCCAGGTTGGCCGCGGGCAGGTCTGAACTGGGCACTTCGCTGAAGACTTCGAGCAGCGTTCGCTCGTCGAGGCCGGTCAGCTCTCCGCCGAACACCGCCTGCGACGCGCGCTGCGCGTTCTGCAGCGCCTCCTCGCCGTGCACAAGCCGCGTGACTTCCTCGGCCAGCCGACGCTGCGCGGCGCGCCTGTGCGGCTCCTCTCGGGTCTGGCGGTCCAACTCCTCAATCTCCTCGCGCGACAGGAAGGTAAAGAAGCGCAGGTACTGTCCCGCATCCGCGTCGGCCTGGTTAATCCAGAACTGGTAGAACTGGTAGGGCGAGGTGCGCTGCGGGTCGAGCCAGATGTTGCCGCCCTCGGACTTGCCAAACTTGGAGCCGTCGGACTTGGTGACCAGCGGGAAAGTGATGCCGTAGGCCTGCCTATCTCGCAGGCGGCGGATCAGGTCGATGCCGGACACGATATTGCCCCACTGGTCGCTGCCGCCGACCTGGATGCGGCAGTCATGGCTGTCGTTCAGGTGCAGGAAGTCGTAGGCCTGCAGGAGGCAGTAGGAGAATTCGGTGAAAGAGATGCCCTGGTCGCGGTCATTGAGGCGGTTCTTCACGCTGTCGCGCGCGAGCATGGCGTTGACCGAGAAATGCTTGCCGATGTCGCGCAGGAAGTCAACCAGCGGCAGTTCGCAAAGCCAGTCGGCGTTGTTGATCATCACCGCGGCGTTCTCGCCCTCGAAGCGCATGAAATGGGCCAGCTGCCTGTGGATGCCCTCGGCGTTCTCCTGCACGAGTTCCTTGGTGAGCATGGAGCGCTCCTGCGCCTTGCCGCTGGGGTCGCCGATGAGGCCCGTGCCGCCGCCGACCAGCGCGATGGGCCGGTGTCCGCCGCGCTGGAAATGGGCCAGGCCCATGATGGGCAGCAGGCTGCCGATGTGCAGGCTGTCGGCCGTCGGGTCAAAACCGCAGTAGAGCCGGATGGACTCCTTGGCGAGCAGCGCCGGAAGTTCGGGGTCGGTGACCTGGTTGATAAAGCCGCGCCAGGTCAGTTCTTCAAACAGATTCGGGGAAGGTGTCGACATGATCGCTACTCCTCGCAGGGTGCGCAATTGGATACTGCAAACAGGGATACAGCCGTAAAGGCCGGTGAAACGTCAAGCAGGCGGGGTCAGGCGGACGCATAGGAGCGGCGGATGTCGAAGGGGACATCCGCGCTGAATTCTCCGAAGGTGTTGCGCCGCGTGAACATGCGCATACTTTATCAGACCTTCGGGCGACGGAGCAAAGAAGGGAAAGGCAGGCATTTCGATATTGGCCCAGGAGTGGCCGTCTTAGGCCCCCCCTTGAGGGGGGTGACCGCCGAGAGGCGGTCGGGGGATGTGGGCCAGTCAACCGGAACCAAAGGCATGCACCCCCCGGCCCTTCGGGCCACCCCCCTCAAGGGGGGACCTGTTGCCGCCGTTGCACAGGCACTCATCCATTGCGCAAAATGACGGCCATAGGAGTGCTGCCATGAACCTGTCTCGCCGTGATTTTCTGGCCCGCGCCGTTCAGGCGGCGGGTGCCGCCGCGCTGGGAGGCTGCGCCACGGCGCAACCCGCGAAGGCCGCCGCCACGGCATCCCGCCCGAACTTCGTCATCTTCCTGACGGATGATCAGGGCTATGGTGACCTGGGCTGCATGGGCGCGAAGGATTTGCAGACGCCGCACCTGGACGCGCTCGCGGCGGCCGGGGCGCGCTTCACGAACTGGTATTCCAACTCTCCCGTCTGTTCCCCGTCGCGCGCGGCGCTGCTGACGGGCCGTTATCCCTGCCACGCGGGCGTGCGCCAGATTCTCGGCGGCGACCGCACCACACCGGGCCTGCCACTGGATACGCCGACGCTGGCCGAAGCGCTCAAGCCGCTGGGCTACCGAACGGGCCTGTTCGGCAAGTGGCACCTGGGCGTCGCGCCGGAATACCGGCCCGACAGGCGCGGTTTTGATGAGTCCTTCAATTTCCTGGCGGGCTGCATCGACTACTACTCACACATCTTCTACTGGGGCATGAATGCCCAGCATGACCCCGTGCACGACCTGTGGCACAACGGGGAGGAGGTCTGGGAGAACGGCAAGTACTTCACCGAGCTGATAGACGACCACGCCGTGGAGTTTGTGCGCAATTCGGCCGCGGGCGATACGCCATTCTTCATGGATGTCGCGTTCAACGCACCGCACTATCCCCTGCACGCGCCCAAGGCGTACATGGACCGCTTTGCCGATCTGCCGCCGGAGCGGCAGGTCATGGCGGCGATGCTGGCCGCCGTGGACGACGGCGTGGGCCGGGTGGTGGACGAACTCAAGCGGCAGGGGCTGTACGACAACACCTGCATCCTGTTCATGAGTGACAACGGACCCTCGCGCGAGACGCGCAACTGGCTCGACGGTGCGCGCGAACCCTTCCCGGGCGGCTCCTCCGGCGGGCTCAAGGGCAACAAGTTCAGCCTTTACGAAGGCGGCATCCGCGTGCCCGGGTTGATGTGCTGGCCCGCCCGCATCAAGGCCGGTCAGGTGGTCGACCAACCCGCCATCGCCATGGACGCCTTCCCCACCTTCCTGAAAGCGGCAGGCGGCAACCCGAGCAAATACGACCTCGACGGCACGGACCTCATGCCCGCTTTGTCGGACAACGCGGCATGGCCGCGGCGTCCGCTCTTCTGGGAATACGGGGAGCAGACCGCCGTGCGCGAGGGCAACTGGAAACTGGTGCTGAACGGCCGCATCCTGGACGCGTCCGACCCCGCCGACGCGGTGCATCTCTCCGATCTCGCCGCCGACCCCGGTGAAACACGCAATCTGGCGACCGCACAGCCTGAAGTGGCCGCCCGGCTGCGGCAGGCCGCCGAGGCGTGGCGCGCGAAGATGAAAATATAGCCGGTCCTTTGCAAAGCATGCGATGGGGCGGACCGGGCCGTGTTTCCGCAGGCCAACACTTTCCATTACCGGCAGTGTGGCAGGTCTTTAGGTCCCCCTTTGAAGGGGGTGCCGCGAAGCGGCGGGGGATGTGGTTCTCCGCGCGAATACCGCAGCACAACATCCCCCGGTTCGCTTCCGCGAACCACCCCCTTCAAAGGGGGATTGACCGCATGCCGACACGGGTATGATCGCCCAGTGCATACCCTGCCAGCTCCTGACCGTTTGCAACACCCAAGTGCAGCGGTTTGGCGCTTCGCTTTACCCGCCCCGCCGCCATGGGCTAAGATCGCCGCGCCCGCCCGTGAAGGGCGGCCCATAACGCAAGGAAGGCCGCGCATGGACAAGGAATACTACAGCAATCTTCTCAAGAAGTTTTTCGACGTGCGGGTGATGGCCATCGGCGACATCTACCTCGACGAGAACGTTTTTGGCAAGGTGACCGAGATCAGCCTTGAAGCCCCGATTCCCGTGTTCGAGGTGCTCGAACGGCGCCACAACCCCGGCGCGGCCGGCAATGCGGCGTGCAACGCCGCCTCGCTCGGCGGCAGGGTGACCATGGTCGGCGTCGTCGGCGACGACCCGAACGCCGGCATCGTCAAACACGAGTTCCAGGTGCGCAACGTGGACACCTCGGGCATCGTCACCGATGCGGCGCGCGCGACCAACACCTACGGCAAGCTCAAGGCGGGCGGCCACAACATTCCCCTGCAGGAGGTGCTGCGCACAGACACGCCCAAGCCGAAGATGATTGCAGGCGAGACGGAAGAAAAGGTTATCGCCAAGATCCGCGAGATCGCGCCGAAGGTGGACGCCATCCTCATCGGCGACCAGGTGTCGGCCACCATATCCGACCGCGTCTATGAAACCATTCTGGAATGTGCGAAGGAATACAAGCTGGTGACCGTCGCCGATTCGCGCGCCCGCGCGGGCTATTTCCGCGATGTGGACGTGATCAAACCGAACGACAAGGAAGCAGGCCTCGCGGCCGGAATCGACGTGGTCGATGACAACACGCTGATCCACGCCGGCACTTTCCTGCTGACCCGCGCGAAGAACGCGCTGGTCACGCTCGGACCGAAGGGCATCACCGTGTTCGCCGCCGACGGCACCATGGAGAACGTGCCCATCCGCCCGGTGAAGGCGGTTGACGTGACCGGCGCGGGCGACACCGTCGCCGCGGCCATCATACTCACGCTGGCCGCCGGCGGCACGCTGAAAGACGCGGCCTTCCTGGGCAATCTTGCGGCGGGCATCGCCGTGCAGCAGGAGGGCGTGGTCACCGTGTCCAACGCCGAAGTGTGCGAGGCCATCCTCGGCCCGCAGGGTCCGGACAAGCTCAAGTCGGTCGAACAGTTGAAGTCCATCGTCGAGAAACTGCGCCGCGACGGCAAGCGCGTCGTGTGGACCAATGGCTGCTTCGACATCCTCCACGTCGGCCACATCACCTACCTGCTGCGCGCGCGCAGGCAGGGCGACGTGATGATCGTCGGGCTCAACAGCGACGCGTCGGTCCGCGAGAACAAGGGCCCCGACCGCCCCGTGGTCAACGAGCAGGACCGCGCCGTGGTGCTCTCCGCGCTCGAGTGCGTGGACTACGTCACCATTTTCGACGACAAGACGCCCATGCCGCTGCTCGAAGCGCTCAAGCCCGATGTGTACGCCAAGGGCGGCGACTACACGCTCGACACCATCGTGCAGGAGGAGCGGCGGCTGGTTGAAGGATACGGCGGCGCCATCGCCATCATCCCCGGCCAGGACGGCCAGTCCACCACCAACATCATCAACCGGATTGCGGGCAAGGGCTGAGGCGGCGCGCGGCAGAAGAGTAAGCCTTCGCTGCAACCACAGTCTCATAGGTCCCAT